>JAFDCT010000355.1 GCA_019312695.1 Deltaproteobacteria bacterium
GTAGTGGCCAAATTAATGTAGGTTCATGGACCGGCATTCAGCAAATGGCGGCTGGAGAGTACCACACTGTAGGCCTTGAGGCAGATGGCACTGTCGTGGCTGTGGGTTCGAACTTTTATGGTCAACTTAATATAGGTTCATGGACCGGCATTCTGCAAGTGGCGGCTGGAGGGAACCACACTGTTGGCCTAAAGGCAGATGGAACTATCGTGGCTGTTGGTTTAGACTCAGAGGGGCAAAGTAATGTAGGTTCATGGACCGGTATTCAACAGGTTGCAGCTGGAGGGAACCACACTGTGGGCTTAAAGGCAGATGGCACTGTCGTGGCTGTAGGTTCGAACTTTTATGGTCAACTTAATGTAGGTTCATGGACCGGCATTATGCAAGTGGCGGCTGGAGGGAACCACACTGTGGGTCTGAAGGCAGATGGCACTGTCGTGGCTGTGGGTTTAAACTCATTGGGGCAAAATAATGTAGATGACTGGGAACTTAAGAAAATTATGAATATGCAAAGTATTTATTTCTTATTGTTAGGAGAATAATGATTGTTTGACCGATTGAAATGAAGTGAACACCTTTTACACCAATCCGCTTCTGACCGTTGGTGATTTAGCTAGTAACGGTGAAGGCTTTAGTAATGTAAAAGAAATTCAATGTAGTTCTGCCCCTTTTGATTCAAGCTCAAGATGTGCCAAAGAATGCCTTATTTATTCACCCTGAAAAAAACTTTCAGAAACTCAACTACCTCAACAGCGTCCTCCGCATATCCGTCAGCCCCAATAATCGAATTTGCTTTTTGCGCGCTAACCCCCGCTCCGCCCACAATTACTTTTACCTGGGTCCTTAAACCGGAGCCTTTCAATGCCAGCACAACTTTTTTTGCTTCTTCCACGCCTTCATCTGTCATAATTGAAATCGCGATAAAATCAGCACCTTCCCTGGCAGCCTGGACAAACACTTCTGTGGGCACTGATTTGCCCAGGTCTTTTACATCAAAGCCATTGGATTCCAGGGTCATGTGGACAATGTTCTTGCCGAAATCCTGAATATCACCGCTGACCAATCCAATTACCCCCCATAATTTCGGATCCGTTTCCATCAAAACAATCTGATGTTTAATCTTTGCAAGTGCATCATGATAGATACTGGAGGACTTGTACACATCAGGATAGAGGTGGTTATTTTTCTCATAACGTTTTGCGACCTCTTCCAAACCGGGGAAGAGACCATGCATAACAATTTTTTGTGGCGGTACTCCTTCAAGTATGGCCTGTACCGTCAGGGAGATTGTTTCCTCCTTGTCAAGATCGGCTAAAGACTTCGTAATTTGATCCAATAACATTTCAGGGTCCTTTTTTTGTTTATGTTGCTGGAAATGGATTCAATTATTTTTGCTATTCATTTCATGCCAGGTTTCCAGGAAAACATGTTCACCACATTCTTTCATGACCTGACTGATATAGTGGAACTCATCCTGGCGTTTAGCTGCCAGCAAGGGATCTGTCACATTAAGTGGGGCAAGACTTTGGTTGATGATCCAGGCATAGGATGAAATGGAGGCACGCTCCAGGTCCTTTTCAAGCTGTTTTGCTTCCTGTACCGGTGTCATTTCCGGCAAAGTTATTACCAGGATTTTTGTATAATCCGGATCCCGCATGCGGGGTAGAAGTTTCTTAACCGGTTCAGGCAATTGCTGCGTGGTGCGCTCCACTTCCCGGTGATAGGCCCGGGCCGCGTCAAGCAACAGTAACGTATGCCCGGTTGGGGCAGTATCAAGCACAATGAATTGCTCCTCTCCCTGGTCCACCAGTTGGGCAAAGGCCTGAAATACGGCTATTTCCTCTGTGCACGGCGAACGCAGGTCTTCTGCCAGCAGGTTTCTGCCTTGATCATCCAGATATTTCCCTGTTTCGGCCATAACTTTGTCACTGTATTTCCTTGTCTCCTCTTGAGGATTGATCCTTGTAACAGTCAGGTTTTCAATGCTTTTGCCAGGGCAGAAATCGCTGCCGGCAGCAGGATCTGTCGTTGCCAGCAGCACGGTGCGGCCTTCCAGTGCCAGATATTTTGCCAGCTTTGAAGCAATGGTGGTTTTACCGACACCACCTTTGCCCATGGCCATGACAACCCCCCTACTCTGTCGGGCAATTTCCTCAAAAAGGGCCTCAGGAGATGGCGGCAGTAGACTTTTATCATCATATTCGCCGGTTGGAATCTTTATTGCTTTGCCAAGCATGGCCTGCCAAAAAAGCCGCAACTTTTCCGCACCTAATGGCAGGAATGGCAGCAATGGCGCCTGAATACGATCAACTCTTGATAAGACTTCCGGTAATGCAGCAATGGCATTATGGGTACGTTTATGCCAGGCTTGAGCCAGTGGGTCTTTGTGTGAAGAGCTGAACACTCCGTTAATGACAAGTTTCTGATTGGCCATACCCAATGCAGAGAGTTCAGCGCTGGTACGTGCCGCCTCATCCAGGCTTGCCGCATCCGGCCTGCAGACGAGCACCACGGTTGTCACTCCAGGATCTGTTAATGTTGCTATTGTATTCTTGTATATCTGATGCTGCAAGGTAAGCCCGGCAAGGGGACCAAGGCAGGAAGTGCCTGTGGTGTTCTGTTCTATGAACCCCTCCCATGCCGAGGGAAGTTGCAGGAGACGGAGGGTGTGTCCTGTGGGTGCCGTATCGAAAATAACATGATCGAAGTCTTGCAGTATTTTCCCGGTGCCAAGCAATGCGGCAAATTCATCAAAGGCAGCTATCTCCATGGTACAGGCACCTGAAAGCTGCTCCTCCATGGCGGTTAGGGCAACTTCCGGAAGCTTGCCGCGGTAGGGCCCTATTATTCTTTCCCTGTACCTTTCAGCCGCCTCTTCAGGATCAATATTAATAGCCTGCAACCCGGGAATTTCCGGATGGTTTGCCGGGGATGCTCCTATCTGCACGCCTAATACCTCACTCAGGTTTGAAGCAGGATCAGTACAAACCAGAAAAACCTTGTTACCGTTGTCTGCAAGGGAAATTGCTGCTGCACAGGAAAGTGATGTTTTGCCTACTCCACCTTTCCCGGTGAAGAAAAGAAATCTGGTCGGCCTTATTAAAAAATCCATCCCGCTGGTATCTACTCAGGATCCACGCCGGCAAACCGGGCAAGATCGGCACGTTTCGGGTAGGCATTTCGACTCACTATTTCTCCGTTTGCCAGAATCAGCGGCAGACAGAGTTCTCCTGCCAGAGCCATGGCGTCTGTCACAGTCTTGCATTCAGCAAACTTATCCGCTTGCTGAGCCAGGTTGTAGCGCTCCACTACCACACCTTTTTCTTTCAACCAATCAAGGTCAGCAGCAAACTGAACAAGTTTCGGATCTATATTAGGACCACAGACACCTGTAGGACAACACATCGGAGGGTCATATATTTCTATTTTAAACATCACTGTCTCCTTTTTCATCAGACGACTTTCTGCGGCTTTCCGCTTTTTGCAATACCTCGCGTTGCATTTTTTCATCCATCTGTTGCCATTGGGAAATTTCTCCAAGCGTCCTGAAACAACCCAGGCAAATTTTTTCACCATTTAAAACACATATCTCTATACAGGGCGATTGGACATGCTCTTTGCTTGGCTTCATATTACCTTAAGATATGTATAACAACAGGTTTTCTGTCATATGTCAGGTTCTCATCAACAATCCTGACCTGACAGGTACGCGTACACCATACATTTGGCGAATGGTAATTGTTATTGTATTCCTATGGCACAATTTAAAATCCAGATTTTTTGCCGAAAGCAAACACTGCTTTCTTGGTTTGCCTCATAAAAAAAAATTATTAATAAGTATGCAGATATTTATCCGGAACAGGTGTCACCCTGACAGCCTGTCCCAAAGGACTTTCATCAACCATTATACGACAGCCGTAACTCTGCTCAAGGAGTTCTTTATCGAGCACAGACCTAGGCTCACCCGTTTTAATAACCCTGCCCCCCTTGAGCAGCAGCATCCTGTCCCCATACATAGAAGCCAGATTCAGATCATGGGAGACCATGACGATTGTGGTCCCCTTCTCCCGACGGAATTTTTCCATCAGGTCCATAATTTTCAGCTGGTGGGCTGGGTCCAGGGCAGTTGTCGGTTCATCGAGCAGAATGATCTCAGGTTGCTGGCAGATGGCACGGGCTATAATTGCACGCTGCAGCTCTCCTCCGCTGAGTTGATAAAGCTTGCGCTCAGCCAGGTGGGCCACCTCGGTGAATTCCATGGCTTCCCTGGCTATCTGATAATCCTCTTTCCCTTCCATGCCGAGGATGCCAAGATGAGGCGTGCGTCCCATGATCACAGTATCAGCAACTGTAAATGGAAAGCCCACTTCAATCTGTTGAGGCACGATGGCCATAATCTGGGAAAGGTTTCGTCGCCGGTATTTAGAAATATTTTTATTTTTAATAGTAACTGATCCATGTTGAGTTTTTTGCAGACCTGAGAGAACTTTTAACAGGCTGGTTTTCCCGGCTCCGTTGGGTCCTATTATGACAAAAAACTCACCGGCATCTACAGAGAAATTAACATTTTCTAAAATTAAATTATTGCGAAAAATCAATGATATATTTTTTATATCTAGAATTTGCATTATGTTCTGCCTCTTAATAATAATAGAATGAAAAGAGGGGCACCGATAAGGGCAGTGATAATGCCAACCGGCATTTCACCGGATGAGGGCAGTATCCTTGCCAGCAGGTCACAGACAATA
>JAFDCT010000356.1 GCA_019312695.1 Deltaproteobacteria bacterium
CATGATGCATTTCAAGGTGGCAAAGGTCACCATTTCTGCCTGGATCACCATCCCGGTCGGTCTCTTTACCGGTATGCTGGCCGCAACAATCGCAGTCGGCGGCTTCATCGGAGTTCCCGGTATGATTTACGTTGTCGGCGCCTCTGCAGTCGTTGCCTCTGCAACCGAGTTGATTATTGCCTTTGTCATGGGGGCCTGGGGATCCATCCAATGGGGCTTGAGCGGCCTTATCGACATCCGCCTGACCCTGCTCATCCTGGCCGGCTCCCTCATCGGAGTCCAGCTGGGCGCTTTGGGTACCACCTACGTTAAAGATTATATGATCAAGCTCGTTATGGCATCCACCATGTTGATCGTGGCCGTCAGTCGCGGGGCAAAAATCCCCGGCTACCTGGCAGACTTGAACCTGCGCCCGGCCCTTGAGCCCCAGATGGCCCATACTCTCAGCCAGGTAAGCTTCTGGGCCCTGGTTACAGCTCTGGCTTCAGCAGGTCTGATTATTGCAGTTGCCATGGTCAGGGGAATGACACAGGCCAAAACGGAAACCCGCCGGGCAGAGGTTGTCTCCCATGGCTAATTATAGAAAAATCCTTGTTGCCTATGACGGTTCTGCATCGGCCAGGAATGCCCTTGCCGTTGCAAGCCAACTGGCAAAAGAGGATAAAAGCTGGATAAAAGTACTTACCGTTCTGCCAGACTACAAGGGAGATCTTGAACTGGTCGGGGTTTCCAACATCAAGGAAACCATTGAGGGGCCGGGAAAGAAACTTTTGACAGAGGCCCAGGAAATTGCCGATCATGAGGATGTGCATATTTTGACCAACATGACCCAGGGTGAACCGTACGATAAAATTGTCCATGTAGCAGAAGATGAGAACTGCGACCTTATTGTCATGGGCCGGCGAGGGACACACCAGCTTGAAAGAGAACTTGTCGGATCTGTTACTGACTGGTTTATCGGTTATACTATGAAAGATGTCCTTGTCGTGCCTGACGGCACCAAAATGACCCGAAAAAATATACTCCTGGCCACGGACGGCTCTCCAAGTTGCGAGACAGCGGTGGGAAGAGCCATTGAGCTTGCCATAGAGCATGAGGCAAGCCTGACAGCTGTTTCAGTGGTCTATACCAATGATGAATACCTGGCCCTGGCACCTGGTGATGTCGAAGAGTTGATTGCCAAGGCTAAAAACAAACTTGCAGCAATAGAGAAAAAAGGCAAGGAAGCAGGTATCAAGATTAATTGTCTGGTAAAGGAAGGCGAGGCCTATGAGGCAATAACGACTATGGCCCAGAATAGTAATATTGACCTGATCGTCATGGGGTCACACGGCCGCAAAAGACTTGAGCGTCTGCTCATGGGCAGTGTAACGGAAAGGACCATAGGCTATGCACCCTGTCCGGTGCTTGTTGTACATTGACTTTATAATTTATGGTATATTCCTGGCCACAGATAAATTAACATTTAATATTTGCCTATGGGGCCTTATCAATCATCCTAAGTCCAATTTCCTTCTCACCAGAGTGATTGGCTCTTGATAAGGCCCACCTCTCGAGATTTCCGGCACCGGCTATAAAACAATGCACGTCAGCTCTATCATTCATGTGCTAGGGGTACTCCTTATAGTGACCGGTTGTTCCATGCTTGTGCCGGCAATATGTTCTTTTTTCTATCATGAACCGGATTTGTTGCCGATCATATTTGCAGCTCTCATTATTCTATCGGTTGGCCTGCCTCTCTGGCGCTTTTTCAGGAAATACAATGAGTTAAATATCAAAGACAGTATTGTTATTGCTGTTTTGGGCTGGATCGTAGTTTCTGCTGTTTCCGGCCTTCCCTTCATGATACACGGATCGATTCCTTCTTTTACGGACGCATTTTTTGAAATGATGTCCGGGTACACCACCACTGGCGCAACCATACTCACTGAAATTGAATCGGTTCCTCATGGTCTGCTGTTCTGGCGCAGCGAGACGCATCTGTTGGGTGGCATGGGATTTCTGACTTTAACTATTATTTTTCTGCCAAAAGGCATGGGTGGGCTTAGAATATTTCGAGCGGATTCAAGTCCTGGACAGGTCATCACCAAGGAAAAATTCAAAGCGCGCAACAAAGATACCATCATGGTGCTCTGGGCCATCTATCTCGGGCTGAATCTTTTGGAGACATTCTTTTTATCTCTGGGGGGCATGTCCCTTTTTGATTCTATGTGTCATGCTTTCGGTACAATATCTACCTCAGGTTACTCCCCGAAAAATGTCGGGATCGGGCATTACACCAATGCCTATTTTGATTGGGTGATTAGCCTGTTCATGTTTTTGGGAGGTGTTAATTTTATCATTTTTTATCATTTTTTATGTGGAGATTGGAAGGCAGTAAAAACGAATACTGAGTTCAGTTGGTATGGAGCCGTAACGCTTTTTTTCTGCGTTGTGGTCTCGTTGATAATTTGGCGGGAAAATGTGTACAGCTCCATTTTTGAAGCTGCCAGGTATGGAACCTTTCAGGTGATATCTCTTCTGACAACAACCGGTTTTGGGACGGCTGACTATGAACAATGGCCCCAGTCGGCTCAGATGTTTCTTTATGCCGTCTGCTTTGTGGGCCCGAGTGCAGGATCGACCGGCAGCGGCATCAAAATCGTCTATTTTGTTATTGTCATAAAATTCATTCATGCTTTCACTCGCAAAAACTTTTCTCAACCTCTGACCGTTACTTCAATCCGCATCAATCAGAAGCCACTAGACTCAATGATAATAAGCTATGCCGTCTGTTTCTTTATCATCAACATTATCATGGTGCTGCTCGGCGGCTGTTTCATGGTGTTGACCGACAATATGGATTATGTCACGGCCATGAGTTCGGTGATAGCTACGTTGATGAATATCGGTCCTGGATTCGGAGATGTTGGCCCTACTAAAAATTATGCTTTTATCTCTAATGCGGGCAAGTGGTTCCTCAGTGGGAACATGATGGTCGGTAGGCTGGAAATGTTTTCTGCTCTTGCCATTCTCTACCCATCATTCTGGAAAAAATAAATTTTTACAAAAAATCCAGCTGTATCAGACAATG
>JAFDCT010000357.1 GCA_019312695.1 Deltaproteobacteria bacterium
TCATGGCTGCTGAAACAAAACTGGATGATGGCTTATATGCAAAAATTATAACTTCCAAGGGTGATATAACAGTTCAACTTGAATTTGAAAAAACGCCCCTGACAGTGACAAATTTCGTGGGTCTGGCAGAGGGTACCAAGGATTTCAACGATTCCAAGGGCAGGACCAGCGGCCGTTATTATGACGGCCTTGAATTTCATCGGGTAATCGATAATTTCATGATCCAGGGCGGCTGTCCCCTGGGTTCAGGCACAGGTGGGCCCGGCTACAAGTTCCCGGATGAATTTAATCCCAGTCTGCGCCATGACCGGCCGGGAGTTCTTTCCATGGCCAATGCCGGACCGGCTACCAATGGCAGCCAGTTTTTCATCACCCATGTGCCAACACCCTGGCTTGATAACAAGCATACGGTTTTCGGGTATGTTGTTGAAGGTCAGGATGTGGTAAATGCTATTAAGAAGGGAGACAAAATCAGTCGGGTGGAAATCATCAGGATCGGCGAAAAGGCAAATGCTTTCAAAGCTGACCAGGAGTCATTTGATAAACTGCTGACTGAGAGAGATAAAGGCCGATTAGCCAGGGAAAAAGAACAACGTGAAAAAGAGATGCTTACCATTAAAGAAAAATGGCCTAATGCAAAAACCACGGATTCAGGGCTGATGTATGAAGTAGTTACCAAAGGTAGCAGCGACGCCAAACCCGGCCCCGGCGATATGGTAAGTGCGCACTATACCGGGATGTTTCTGGATGGCAGCAAATTTGACTCCTCAGTTGACCGGGGCGAACCCATTCGGTTTCCTGTTGGTGCTGGCAGGGTAATCAAGGGCTGGGATGAAGCTCTGCTTGATATGACCAAAGGCGAGAAAAGAATCCTAATCATCCCGCCGGACCTGGCTTACGGCTCACGAGGCCGGGGGCCGATCCCCCCTAATTCAACCTTGGTCTTTGAAGTTGAACTTTTAGACTTTTAAAAATTGAAAATTTGGGAGATTGAAAATCGAAGATTTTATGAAATGATAGAATGCAGAAATGCATGGCGGGAAGTTTGCAACCAATCTTCAATCTTAAATTTTGAAATGTTCAATACTTAAGCCCCACCCTTTGCCGGACAAGGTCTAAGGTTGGGGCCGCTTTTTCCCGGGCCTTGAGTGCCCCAAGGGCCAGAATATTCCTCAGGGATTCCTTGTCCTGCAATAGTTCGGCCCGCCTCATACGGGCTTCCTTAAAGGAATCCTCAATCAGTTCCACCAGTTCAAGTTTAATATAACCGTAGGCTGCGCCGCCTTCGACATAGAGTTTTCTGATCTCAGCTAAGCGGTCAGTCGGGGCAAAGAGTTTGAAGATATTATAAAGATTGCAGGCATCGGGGTCCTTTGGCTCCTCAACCGGAGTGGAATCAGTCTGGATTGCCATAACCTGTTTTTTCAGCTGTTTACCTTCGAGAAAAATCGGGATTGTATTGTCATAGGACTTCGACATTTTCTGACCGTCAATACCGGGTACGGTGGCCACATTCTCTTCGATGGCCGGTTCAGGAATCACAAATGTCTCACCAAAAATATGATTGAAACGCATGCCAATATCCCGGGCAACTTCCAGGTGCTGTTTCTGATCCTTGCCCACCGGCACAATTTCAGCCTGATAGAGCAGGATGTCAGCCGCCATCAATACCGGATAGGAAAACAAGCCATGGCTTGGGGCAATCCCCTTGGCTATCTTGTCCTTATAAGAGTGGCAGCGCTCAAGAAGTCCCATGGCGGTGAGAGTTGAGAGTATCCAGGTCAGCTCAGTGACTTCAGGCACATCACCCTGTACCCAGAAAACACATCTGTCCGGGTCAAGCCCCAAGGCAATAAAATCAGCGGCAGCCTCAAGGGTACCTGCAGCCAGTTTCTGCTGATCATGCACAGATGTCAGGGCATGCAGATTCACGATGAAGGCATAGAGCTCACCCTTTTCCATATTACGGATCATGGGCAGCATCATGCCGAAATAATTACCGATGTGCAGTTGGCCCGAAGGCTGGATTCCTGAGAGGATTTTCATTGTGTTACCCTTAAAAATTTAAAAATATCAATGGGTTTTATGAAGATGATTATGCACCTGATGGGAAACTATCAAAAATAAAGCTTGTTCAATGGCAAGACGCGAAGAAAAAAAATAGCGCAGCGTACTGAAGTACGTGAGCACATTTTCTCTACGCAGCAACTCAGCCATGGGGCAAGCTCTCTCTTTTGGCAGGGATGATAAAAAAAAAGGAGGACGCGGGCAACAACTTTTCCGCATCCTCCTTAAAGTTATAATTAACTATCTTGCTATAAAGCCGGTGTGAAACTTATTTCACCTCTTCAAAATCAGCATCAACCACATCCTCGTCAGACTTGGATTCACCTGCCTGGCCTCCGGCTTCCGGACCACCACCGGGCTGTTGGCCGGTCTGATCCTTTGTGGCCTGGGCATACATGATCTCTGCCAGCTTGTGGGAAGCCTGGGTCAGAGACTCGATACCCTTTTTCAGTTCATCGACATTGTCGCCCTTCTCAATGATTTTCTTCAGAGATTCGACTTCCTGTTCAACTTTAGACTTGGTCTCAGCATCAACCTTGTCGCCAAGATCACGCAAGCTCTTTTCCGTTGCGTAGACCAGAGAGTCTGCCTGGTTCTTTGTCTCAACGAGTTCTTTGCGTTTTTTATCCTCTTCCGAATGCAGTTCAGCATCCTGCTGCATTTTCTTAATCTCATCCTCTGACAAACCGCTGGAAGCGGTGATCTTGATGGATTGCTCCTTGCCGGTCCCCATGTCCTTAGCAGAAACATGCAGGATACCGTTTGCATCCAGGTCAAAAGTCACCTCTATCTGTGGTACACCTCGCGGTGCCGGAGGAATGTCTGTCAATTCAAAACGGCCGATGGTCTTGTTGTTGGCCGCCATTTCCCTTTCGCCCTGCAGCACATGGATAGACACCGCCGGCTGGTTGTCAGCGGCTGTTGAAAATATCTGGCTCTTCTTGGTAGGCACGGTGGTATTTTTTTCAATCAACTTGGTGAACACACCACCCAGCGTTTCGATACCAAGCGAAAGCGGCGTTACATCCAGGAGCAGCACATCCTTGACGTCTCCCCGGAGCACCCCGCCCTGGATGGCAGCTCCAACTGCCACAACTTCATCGGGGTTAACGCCCTTGTGCGGTTCCTTGTTAAAAACTTGCTTCACCTTTTGCTGCACTTTGGGCATTCTTGTCATACCGCCGACCAGGATTACCTCGTCGATATCCGAAGCGGAAAGCCCGGCATCTTTCAGAGCGATCTTGCAAGGCTCAACCGTTCGTTCAATCAGGTCATCAACCAGAGATTCAAGCTTTGACCTGGAAAGTTTGATATTGAGATGTTTCGGGCCGGAGGAGTCTGCCGTAATGAAGGGCAGGTTTATGGTGGTTTCCATGGTGGTTGAAAGCTCCATCTTGGCTTTCTCTCCTTCCTCTTTAAGACGCTGCAGGGCCATCTTGTCCTGCCGCAGATCAATACCCTGGTCCCGCTTAAATTCATCGGCGAGCCAGTTGACGATCCTCATGTCAAAATCCTCACCGCCAAGGAAGGTATCACCGTTGGTGGATTTTACTTCAAAGACACCGTCGCCGATCTCAAGAATCGATATATCAAAGGTACCGCCGCCGAGATCAAAGACGGCGATCTTCTCTTCGCCTTTCTTGTCAAGACCATAGGCCA
>JAFDCT010000358.1 GCA_019312695.1 Deltaproteobacteria bacterium
CCGGTACGGATTATCGCGTAGCCGGAATCGACTGCTACTTCCTTTCCGGCTTTTTCTCGAGCAGCGCTTTTTTTCTTGCTTAAGGCTTCTTTAACCGGTTTCTCAACAGCTTCAGATTTGGCTGCAGCCTCTAAATCTTCAGGCCTGTCAGCTACCTGACTGCTTTTACCTTCTGCAGCTGATATAAGAAGTTCAATCAGTTCAGCTTTACGGGACTTTTTATTAAATGATACTCCAAGGCTGGTCAATTCTTCAACCAGTTCTTTAACAGTCATCTTTTCGTAATCTTTCATGATATTTCCCTAATTAACTCTACACGGTAAGTTGTCCCATCTGCATTAATAGTATCCGAGACATTTACCATTAGGTGTTTTTATTGTCGTTTAAAAAACAGAGTGGGACCGCTTTGTGCCGCAAACTCAGAAACAGGAATTAATAACAAAACCTCTCAATTTGTCAAGTTCAATTTATGTGTTGGCTTGCCTTAACCCTCTGACAAACGTTCAGTTTCTTTTTCCTTTCTTATCCTGCAGGCCATTGCAAATGCTTTGTCTTTCCCGTGCTTGTTTATGGAGACAGATGTCTTGCCCTGTTTGCCGGAAGCTGTGACCCAACTCACCTCATACCTGTTCAATTTTGCATTGTGACGTACACCGACAACACCTGTTTTTGAATTACTGATCGTTACTATATGCTTATCTGTGCGCTGCTTGCCAAGCTTTGACTCTGTTTTATCCCGCCAGGCAAGAGCGGCAAGAAGGCTTGAATATCTACCTCCGCATTTGCGGTCTGAAAAAAACTTTGAATAGGTCTTGCCAAGATATCGTACCCGCACATACCAACCATGGGTCCTTTTGATATCCTGATCAATACGGGCTATATCTTTGTGTTTTTCAAGTAAAATCTTGTCGTCCCTCTTCATGCATTTACTCCTCAAGTCTGGGTTCCAGACTTACTGTTATCAAATGCTTCATTAAGTTTTTATTTATAAATGCTGCTCTTTCGGTTTACCTTGATGACTCATCGGGAATTTACAGCAATTGACGGTCACAAAAAGTCCAACCCGCTGATCAGGAAAAAATATTCTTCACGCCTTTTTTCTAACAGGATTTCAGCAGCATCTTAAAATTATACCGGCAAAACTGCAACCGACGCAACAAATTGGTTAGGTCAACAAATGGCAAGACATTCGTCATTTATCAATGGAATTTTTCGCGAGCCACTATAAACACTGTTTTTTTTCATTACAACCAAAATTTACTAAAAACCATAAAAACTCCTCTGATAATCAACAAGACCTGCCATTATCTTTAAAATATAATGAGGGCAGGAATTGACATTTTTCTAAAATGGAGCCATCTTTTTGTCATCCTGTTTTGTAAAACAATAAACCACCTGGGGTTGAAAGTGTCTGATTTGCAAAAAATGCTCGACGATTTTGTTATAGTTGTAAAAGAATTACGCTCACTAAACGGCTGTCCGTGGGACAGGCAGCAGACCCCTTTATCATTAAAACGTTACCTTGTGGAGGAGACAGATGAACTCCTTGAAGCTATTGATTCCGATGATAAGCAACACGTCAAGGAGGAGTTAGGAGACCTCTTGTATATAATTGTACTCCTGGCCCAGATTTATAGCGAAGAGGGTTCTTTTGCTATAAATGATGTTATAGAAACGGTTAAAGCTAAAATGATCCGGCGGCATCCCCATGTTTTCAACAACGAAAAAATTGATTCAATAGCAGAACTCAGAAAAATGTGGCTGGAAATTAAAGACAGCGAAAATACGGACCGTACTGATCCCAAAAAAAATTGACAATTTCTTTTGCATCAATTAAAAGACCAGATTCGTTTTTCATATTGTAGTTTATTTAATAAACCTTCTCGCTCTCTGCCAGGAAATAGATAGCGAGGGCCACTTCAAAGTCCATGAGGAGGAAAGCATGCGCCGATACGAAACTATTTTTATTGCCAGGCCGAACGTTGGTGAAGATGAGATTGAGGCAATTACCGCCAAAGCCACTTCAACCATTGAAAGTGATGGCGGCACAATTCTCCGGGTCAACAACTGGGGTCTGAAAAAACTCGCCTACCTGATTAAAAAGGAAAACCAGGGATATTACGTCTACATAGATTATGCCGGTGTTCCTGAATCAATTGCGGAAATTGAACGTGTTTTTAGAATCGATGACCGTGTTCTCAAGTATTTAACAGTCAAACTCGCTGACACCTGTGATCCTGAAGCAGTAAAGGAACAGCTTGCCCAGGAAGAATCTTTACAGGTTCCCGAGGAAGAGGATCTACAGGAAGAGAATTCTGACTCTGTTGATGGGGATGAGTCTGACTGATTCATTCTTGCTATTTAACAGACCCGACTCGCTTTTTGTTTACCTTTAACTGAAAAATATATGGAGAAACTGCTATGCCACCTAAAAAAAGAATATTCCCCCGGCAGAAAGTGTGCCGTTTTTGTGCAGACAAGAGCCTGCTAATTGACTACAAAGAAGTAAGGACATTACGGAATTTCGTGACCGAAAGAGGCAAAATTATTCCCAGGCGTATATATGGTAATTGCGCCAGGCATCAAAGGAAATTAACTGACGCCATTAAGAAGGCAAGGCAGATTGCCCTGATGCCCTATACCGGATCTACCCAACTGTAACAACAGGTCAAAGAGGTGGCTGCACCATACTTCAAGGGCAGACATACAGGCAATGAAAGTGAGATTGCAGGCATGCTAATACTGACTGCGATTCTACTTCTTCCCACACTCTTCCCTGATA
>JAFDCT010000359.1 GCA_019312695.1 Deltaproteobacteria bacterium
TAAAAGGTGGGGCTATGGTGGGGCAAATATTTATTTCTACTCATCATTAAAAGAAAAGGAATCCAACCATTCCGGCTGAATCCCTTTCTATTGTTGGTGCCCGGGACGAGAATCGAACTCGTACAGGGACAAGCCCCGAGGGATTTTAAGTCCCTTGCGTCTACCAGTTCCGCCACCCAGGCACCGTAATCATTTCTCTTACATGGCTTTATTTTAGCAATTACCTGAAAATTACTGTTGAGGTGTTTTTTGCTTTCCCCCCAAAATCAAAATTAATCCAATCTCATCGCGGAGGACATATTTGAAGCACAGTTCGAAGAGGGTGTAATTATACATGCACGAGTCGTATCCGCAATATTTTTTTGTTACCCAAATAACACCAGTTAAACATCATTGGAAAATGAGAGGCTGGTAAGAACTCGGAAAAATGCAGAACGAAAAATCAGCAAAAAATATTGAATGCTGCATTCATTTCCCAATTTGTAAGTGATGTGCACCGGATTTTTTTAAATTCTTCTAAGATCCACTTTTTTACAACCTTACTATCGTATGTTTTGCAGCAATAACAACAAATACAGATATATACCTGCGTAGCCGCAATATAACCGCCTTTATGATAACTGATTCGTTTTCTTGAAAAAAATGATATAATAAAAATACAGGTTGATCTCTTGGCTTCATTCTTCAAGAAGAAGGAGACGGGATGAAGGACCATTATCCGGTAGTTAAAAACTGTGCTTATTGCCTGATCCACGTTCCAGATCTGGTTCGCTACGGGTCCAAGCCACAACGCGAACTGGCCCATTCTCCCTCCATTGAGACAAAGCTGCAATCAAACCTGCGTCCCTTTGACAAGGTTGTATCTTACCCACCCAACCAGACATTCATCGGCAATATCTCACCTGATCAACTTTCTGCTATTCCAACACCATGGTACCTGCACGCCTCCGATTCCAAAACGCTTAAAACAATTGGGCCTTTTGGTGAAATCTTAGATCAGATGACCTTTTACGCTCTGCTCAAATTAGCAGACATAGTAAACCCTCCCTTTTTTGAGATTGAAAAAGAATTTCTTGATATACTCGGTAGAGCAATTGCAGCGCATCCGCTGCTTTCTGGTTACTCAGATCAATTCAGTAAGATTCAGCCGTCCGAGCGGAAATATCTCGCGGAAAAGCGGCGTATCAATCCCAGCCTGCAGCTTCAAGACGGCGATAAGGTCTTTGGCTACTTTTTTGGAGATTTGCGTTCTGAGGGAAAAGACGATGAAAACCTCAATCCCAATTTTCTCCTGGAAAATCTGGCCACCAAGGCATCGGCCTGCCTTGCTCTTAAACACCTTATCCAGCGCGAAAACATCTCCCCCGGAGAAGTTGATTTTCTTCTCAGTTGCGGAGAAGAAGCCTGCGGAGATCGCTATCAGAGAGGTGGAGGCGGCATGGCCAAGGCCATCGGCCAGTTGGCCGGTTGTGTTAATGCCTCAGGTATTGATATAAAAAATTTCTGTGCCGGGCCCAGTTCCGCCCTGGTCATTGCTGCTGCCCTGATTCAAGCCAAGGTCTTTCAGCAAGTGGTAGTTGTTGGCGGCGGTTCTCTGGCCAAACTTGGCATGAAATTCCAAGCCTTTTTAGAACATGATCTTGAAATTCTGGATGACTGTCTTGCATCAATGGCTTTCCTTGTTGCCGCTGATGACGGGCAAAGCCCTGTTATCAGGATTGAACCCGGCGCCATAGGCAAGGTGAATATTGGAGCCTCCACCTCGGAGGAATCGGTATTCCGACAATACCTGCTTAAACCCCTTGAAAACCTGGGACTGCGTTGCACAGACATCGACAGGTATGCCCTGGAACTTCAGAACCCTGAGATCATGGAATATGCCGGCTCAGGAGATGTGGCTCGAAAAAATTACCGCAAAATAGGAGCAATGGCCGTTCTTTCCAAGCATCTTGAGAAAGAGTCAATGCAAAGCTGGATAGATACGATAGGAATGCCGGGATTTGCTCCTACCCAAGGGCATATCCCTTCGGCTGTACCATATTTGGGCCATGCCCTGGAAGCAATCCGTAAAAACAGGATGAAAAGAGTAATGTTCCTGTCACGGGCCAGTCTTTTTCTCAGTCGCTGCAGCAATTTGCTGGACGGAGTTTCTTTTATTTTGGAGCGTAATCCCCGATTGAAGTGAGAAACACCCAACAAATAACTTAAAAATCAACTAACTGATGTGAAAGCATTCCACAAGACATCCTGAAAACTGGAGAAACCTATGGACAGAATAAACACACTTAAGGACAAAAAAACTATCGTTTTTGGGGAGCGTGACGATATCTCGGGCAACAGCGTCAGCACCTGCCTTCGGGCAGCCTCCGCCACTGTCATCTATGAAGCCACCGCCTGCTTTGTCTGAACCGCGGCAGGTGCCGTAAGTCTTGCGGAACAGGACGCTGTCAAAAAGTTGGCAGATGAACATGGAAAAGAAAATTTGCTTATTGTCTTTGGAATAAACCAGATACCCACCCTGCGGATCATGGCCCAGACCTTCAAAAGAGGTGACCCCAGCTTTTCAGGGGCCCTGGCCGGCATTGAGCTGGGAATTTTGAGCTATCATATCTTCGAAATAAAGGATTTGATTCCCGCCGATGTCTGGGAAAAAGAAATGGCCATGCATGAACTTGAGCTTGAGGAGGAAAGTCAGCAGGCTATCTGCCAGACTATGGCTGAGATCCGTCAGGGGTAACACAATTTTGTAACTGATCATGGAGTGGTGCATATGGAGCTTGAAGTAGGAAACATCCTCATTGAGGATGTCAGATTCGGTCCGGAGACCAAACTTGACGGAAGGTGTTTGATTGTCAATCCAAAAGCCCTCAGCGAATTTCTCTGCCAGCGTGATGCCCGGCTCAGAAAAGTTGAAGTTTACCTGACCAGACCGGGTGAATCAACCCGGATACTTTGTGTAAAGGATGTTATTGAACCAAGATCCAAAATCGCAGACGATTCGACAGGCGAAGGCAGAATCCATGTTCTGAAGCAGATTGCCGTTGTTACCTGCGGCAAAATAGTGGGTTTTCAGGAGGGCATCATAGACATGAGCGGCCCCGGTGCTCTGTATACCCCCTTTTCTCGAACCATTAACCTTGTTTTGGAAATTGCGGTGCACAAAAATACGGCTCTCCATCAGCACGAGGAAGCAGTCAGGAAGGCAGGGCTTGCTGCTGCAGCTTTTATAGCTGAAACCGGCCGTGATACAGAGCCTGACACGCTGGAAACTTTTGCTGACCTCGAGAGTATGGCTGTTTCCCCGAAATTACCGCGTATAGCTTACTTGTACCTGCTCCTGAGCCAGGGTCTGCTGCATGACACCTATGTATTCGGTGATGACGCAAAGAAGATCAAGCCCTGCATCATGGCTCCCAGGTTACTTATGGATGGTGGAATTGTTTCTGGCAATTGTGTCTCCGCCTGTGACAAAAACACCACCTATCATCACCAGAACAATCCTGTTATTGCTGAACTCTACAGAAAACATGGAAAAAAACTGAATTTTATCGGGGTAGTTCTCAGCAATGAACCGGCGCAACTTTCAGGCAAGGAAACCTCTGCCGCATCGGCTATCGAACTTCTCAAGACCATGAAGGTGCAGGGAGTGATAATCTCCAAGGAGGGATTCGGTAATCCCGATGCCGACCAGATGATACTGACCCGAGGCCTGGAGCAGGCAGGGATAAAGGTCGTCTCCATTACCGATGAATATGCAGGGTCGGACGGTCTTTCCCAGTCTCTGGCCGATGCCACTCCTGAGGCCGATGCCGTGATCTCTGTGGGAAATGCCAATGAAAGGATCATCCTTCCTCCAATGGACCGGATGCTCGGGCCGCTGGAGGATATGAACCATCTGGCCGGCGCCTATCCCCAGAGTCTTCGGGATGACGGCAGCCTGGAAATAGAGTTACAGGCTGTTATTGGTGCCACCAA
>JAFDCT010000360.1 GCA_019312695.1 Deltaproteobacteria bacterium
CAAGAGCAATTTCCGGTACCAAAACAAGAACCGACCTACCCAATTCAACAGCAGATGCTGCGGCCTGCAGGTATACCTCTGTCTTGCCGCTGCCGGTAACTCCATGCAGCAGGAAAGGAGTAAATTCTCTCCTTTTTAATGCCGGCAGAATTACATCCAGCACCTTTTTCTGTTCATCGGTCAGTGTCTCAGGAATATCACTTTCAAAAAAGCCTTCTCCAAATGGATCCCGGTAAATCTGCTGTTCCTCGACAATCACCAGATTTTTTAGAATCAGGGATTTCAAGGCTTTACCAGCGCCCGAATAGGCACGGGTGATTTCTTTGCGGGGAATGGCGCTACGGTTTGTTGCACTTACAATATTCTTTAAAACTTCGATGGTCTTTTGCTCTGAAACTTTGAGATTTTCAAAACTAGCGTTGTTAACTGCAAGGCGGCAGCATACTTCGGTCTTTGGTCTGGTAGTGCCTCCTATAAGTTCACTGCTGATTTTTACCCAATCATGCTTCTCCCATGATTCAAGCAACCTACGCTCCTTTGTACGCCAGAGTTTTCTGACAATATGCGGGCTGAGCTCCCCCTTATCAAGCAGGCTCAAAAACCAGGTTGTCTTAATAATTGCTTTTTCTGTTATCGCTGGCAGTTTTTTTCTTCCCGTTTCAGTCATCATGACACGCCTGCCGCTTTTCTGGGTGAGTCCTGCCGGAAGCGCTGTCTTTATCACTTCGCCTATTGGATAATGGTAGTAATTGGCAATCCACTTATAGAACTTGACCTGGTTTTCAGGAAAGAGAGGTTCGCTGTCAACAATGTCATATATTTTTTTTATCTGCTGATCAGTCGGAGCGGAACTAGCCTTTGCAAGGATATAACCGGACACCTTGCGTCTCCCGAGTGGCACCAGCACTCGCATACCGGGCAGTAGCGGCTGATGGCAGTCATCCGGAGGCAGATATGTCAACGGTTTGCTGATTGGCGCTGACACCGCTACTTCGAGATATTCAGATGCAGGATCTTTTGTCATGCAAAGAGAAATGATGTCCGGCGCTTGGGCCAATTGCTGTTGATAAAATATGACTACAGGGTTTCTGACATCTGCTTTAAATGTTCTCGAAATTCTTTGCCCAGGTCAGCATGGCGTAAGCCAAAGGCCACAATCGCCTTGAGGTACCCAAGTTTATCTCCGGCATCAAAACGAATGCCCTTAAATTCATAAGCATAGATGGATCTCTGCTGAGAGAGCTGCAGCAATGCATCTGTAAGCTGTATTTCCCCGCCATGACCGGGTTTTGTCTTTTCAAGCATCTCAAAAATTTCCGGCAGCAATATATAACGCCCTATAATGGCCAGGTTCGATTCTGTTGTTCCGGGAGCTGGCTTCTCGACCATTCTATCAATTTTATAGGTCCGGTCATTATACGGCCTGCCTTCCACTATGCCGTAATTACTGGTTTGATCCAGCGGTACCTGCTGAACGGCAACAATTGCCTCCTGCACTTCATCAAACAGGGATATCATCTGGTGGCAGCATGGCTGATCGCTTAATACCAGGTCATCACCGAGGAGTACTGCAAACGGTTCATCTCCTACCACATCACGTGCAGACCATATGGCATGCCCCAAACCGAGTGGTTTTTTCTGCCTCACTGACACAATGTCAATAAGGTTGGAAATATGATTTAACTCCTCCGCCATTTTGTTCTTTTTTTTCATTTTCAAAACGGTATCGAGCTGAAAATCATAATCAAAATGATTTTCGATGGCTGATTTACCTTCACTGGTGACAAATATTACCTGTTCGATACCGGACGCTACAACTTCTTCCACTATGTACTGGATGGTAGGACGGTCTACTACGGTAAGCATCTCTTTGGGGATGGCCTTGGTCGCCGGTAAAAACCGTGTTCCAAGGCCCGCCACTGGTATGACTGCTTTCCTTACTTTCATTTTTCCTCCGTTCAACTTTGTTTTTAGTCGCGATATTGAAAAATAACTATAACATTCTTTTTGGTAAATTTACGCCGCTGTAATACATAGATTCGTGAATTGCAAATGATAATATGGTAAAGAGCTTAGCACAAATCTTATGATAATTTTTTTTATTTACCCCTGATTCATGAATAAAACCAGCAAAATAAAATATCCTGACGAACTTACCATTGTAGCACACAGGGAAGAAATCATTGAAGCTGTTTCAAATCACAGTGTCGTGATAATCTCGGGTGATACCGGCTCAGGGAAAACCACACAGCTGCCGAAAATGTGCCTCGACGCAGGCCGCGGCCAAAAAAAAATGATCGGCTGTACCCAACCGCGTCGAATCGCTGCCATAACTGTCGCTCAGAGAGTCGCCCAGGAACTCGGCACGGAACATGGTTATCTTGTCGGCCACAAAATCCGTTTTCAAGACAAAACCACAAAAAATACAAAAATAAAATTCATGACCGACGGTATGTTGCTGGCTGAAACACGCTCTGATCATGGTCTGCATGCATACGATACACTCATTATCGATGAAGCACACGAACGCAGCCTGAATATCGATTTTCTTCTTGGTTATTCTGCACAGCTGCTGGTAAAGAGAAAAGACCTCAGGATCATCATTACCTCGGCAACAATTGATACTGAAAAATTTGCCGCCCATTTCAACAAGGCTCCCATCATTGAAGTTTCAGGCCGCACTTATCCGGTTGAAATACGCTACAACCCTACAGAAGAATTAGATGATAAGGACAACTCGTATATCGATCTTGCTGTCAGGGAAGTCATAAATCTTCGCCGCAAGAGAGAACATGGGGATATTCTCATTTTCATGCCGACTGAAAGGGATATCATTGAAACTGTCGAATTGCTTAACCAGGAAATAAATCCTGCCGCCTCCTCGAAAAAGAAAACACTCTGGAAGGCTAACACTCTGGTATTGCCACTCTTTGGTCGGCTGCGTGCAGCCGACCAAAGCAGGATATTTAAACATTTCAACGGTCAGAAAATAGTAGTTGCAACCAATATAGCCGAGACTTCAGTGACCGTCCCCGGTATCCGCTATGTTATTGATACAGGGCTTGCCAGAATTTCAACGTACAATCTCAGGGCCCGTACCACGAGCATGCCGGTTAGCCCCGTTTCCCGGGCGAGCTGCGATCAGCGTAAAGGCAGATGCGGCCGTGTTGGGCCGGGAATCTGTATCCGACTCTATAGCGAAGAGAACTTTCTCAACAGGCCTGAATATACTCTGCCGGAGATCAAGCGCTCTAACCTGGCGGAAGTTATCCTGCGAATGGTTGATCTGAAGCTCGGTGATCCAGCCAGCTTCCCTTTTATCGATCCGCCTGTCCCCAAAGCGATCAGGGATGGCTACGACCTGCTTCATGAACTTGGTGCCCTTGATACAACCGGAAATGAACCCCGGCTTTCCTCCAAGGGCAAAATAATGGCCAAACTGCCACTTGATCCCCGCATCTCAAGAATGATCATTGAAGCAAGGGACCATAACTGCCTCCAGGAAACAGTCATTATTGCCAGCGCCCTGGCTATACAGGATCCTCGTATGCGGCCCGCTGAAGCCGAAGCGGCGGCGGATCAGGCCCATGCAAAATTCAAGATGCACCCGTCCGACTTCCTCTCCTACCTGAAGATCTGGGAAGATTTCAATCATATACCCTTTAAAGGCAGGGAAAAAGATAAGAAAAAAAGCCGAGCCCAGATGCGAAAATTCTGCCGGGAACATTTTCTTTCTTATCAGAGGTTGCGCGAATGGCAGGATATATATGAACAGATATCCTCTACTCTGAGTGAAGAGAAGGGTTTCAGTCTGAACAGGATACCTGCCTCATATGAGAACATCCATTTTGCCATTCTCAGCGGTTTTTTGCGCAACATAGGATTGCGGAAGACAAAAAACATTTACCAGGGCCCCCAGGGCAAGGAAATAATGATTTTCCCCGGTTCAGTCCTGTTTAATAAAGGCGGTCAATGGATCATGGCGGCAGAACTGGTTGAAACCGCCAGGCTCTATGCCAGGACTGCTGCAAATATCAAGGTTGACTGGCTTGAGCCGCTGGCAGGCTCCTTATGCCGTTCTACCTATTCAAATCCCAGGTGGGAGAAAAGATCGGGCCAGGTTGTTGCCAACGAAAAGGTCACCCTCTTCGGCCTGGTCATTGCTGCAGCCAGAAAAAAGAATTATGCCAGGATTAATGAAACAACCCGTAAAGAGTCACGAGAAATCTTTATTCGCGAAGCCCTGCTCCAGGGTGAATTGGCAGGCCGCTTTTCTTTTCTGGAACATAATAAACAGCTGATCAACCGCTTTGCAAAAATTGAAGACAGGTTACGCCAGAGAAATGTCCTGGCAGATGATTATGTATTGTATAAATTTTATGATACCCGTCTGCCCGATTCTGTTTTTGACCGTTCAAGCCTCACCCGTTTCCTGAAAAAACAGGCGGATGACAAATTCCTGTTCATGTCAGAGCAGGACATCCTGGTTAAACCGCCAAAATCAGACGAACTGTCTGATTTTCCGGAAAGCATATCTCTGGCAGACGGCATTACACTAAAACTGAACTACAGCTTCGACCCCGGTGGGGAGGAGGACGGTGTCACAGTTTTACTGCCTTTTGACCTTGTCGAGCATGTATATCCTGCTGTTTTCGAGTGGCTCGTTCCAGGGTTATTGCCTGAAAAGGTCTTGTTCCTCTTAAAAGGGCTTCCCAAAAATGTTCGCAAGAAACTCATCCCTATCCAGAAAACTGCTGAAAGGTTAACTGACGAACTGAAAATGTATCACGGTTCCTTATATCAGCGATTGGAAGAATTAATCTTCAAAATGTTCAGGATAAGGATTTTGAAAACGCAATGGCCCATAGAACAGTTGCCGTCACATCTGCAGATGCGTTACCTGCTGC
>JAFDCT010000361.1 GCA_019312695.1 Deltaproteobacteria bacterium
GGCTGTTAATATTTAAAATGGGCAGCCATGGACCTGGCTGTGAACAGAGGTGGAGTGCCGTAAACCGTCATTCCAAGGCCAACCCCGGAATGTGCTGCTGATCTGCTGTTTATAATATCCCGCAGGCTTTCCCGGTCAATTTCTATAACAACTTGCGCCCTTAGCAGCCCAAGATCTTTCAGAACATACAGGCCCTGGGAATTGAGAACGTTCAGGGTGTAATCCCCTGACAGGTCCAACCTGACCTTCCTGTCGAACAATAAGAGTTGCCCCACATGGCCAATCTGCCAGTTGCTGAAATTGTCCCGGAGAAGCTGATTTATTGCCTTACTGAAAAAGCTGATTTCATTTTCCAGTATTACCGGGGGCAGACACCAGACCATTCTGTTGTGATATTTTTTAACGGTTTTTTTCTGGTGCTGGAAATCATTATAGGTTTTCCGGTTGAGTTCCACCAGAAGCTGTTCCGGCATAACGGGTAAACGGAACTTCAGCACCTGCAGGTCATCTATTTTGATGTCGAGAAGGGGAACGACAGCGGCCGTACCTCTCTTTCTTCTCAATCCTGCAACAGTTTTTTTTCTGCGCCCGGCCTGAGCTGTCGCCAGACTTTGCTGAATTGCCGATACCTTCTTTTTTGTTTTTTGCAGCAACTTTTTGGTACGCTTGTTGAACCGGCTTGGATCAACGCCTGACTGCACTTTTTCAGCCTCCCGGGCCGTGCGGCTGGCAACTTTGTACAGGCTGTCGCCTTTCATCACAACTGCAGGGACTTCAAGAAAGATTGCATCACCAGGTTTAGCCTGTGACACCTTCCGGCCATTTATTGTTACGTTGCGCAAGGTAAAGGCAACCCTCTCCCCAGTATCCTCCTGGTGCAGACGCAAACGGTCTCCAACCTGCAGAGGTTGTTTCAGGACAAGTGAAACCCTGCCCTTGCCCGTACCTTTACCAGCCTGACCAAGATACAGGCCTATATTACCGGAATGATATGGTGAGATAAGTTCATTTGACTCTGCCGTGCTGAAATACCCCTGGCTGGTTTTTCTTCCCATGGCCTGATTTAACAACTCTTCAGCATGTTCAAGAATGCTTCTGTCTTCTATACCTGCATCAATGACCATCCGGTATGCCTTGACAACGGAGGCAACATAGTGGGAACTTTTCAGGCGCCCCTCAATTTTAAGGGACGAAATACCTACCTGCAGCAATTCATGGACATGATCGATGGAACTCAGATCATTCATGGAAAAATAATAGCCCGGTTTTTCTCCTGGCTGCTTCCATTGATAACGCCTCCTGCAAGGCTGCACACAACGGCCGCGTAGCCCGCTTTTACCACCAAGGTAACTGCTGAATAAGCACAGACCTGAATAACTGAAACACAGGGCGCCGTGCACAAAGACCTCCAATTCCACTTGGCTTTTCCTTGCGATGGCACCAATTTCTTTTATTGTAAGCTCACGGGCCAGTACTACACGTTTAAAACCCATTTTTTCAAATTGCCTTACCGCAAGTGAATTGTGGGCGCCCAACAGGGTGCTGGCATGAAGGCGCAGATCAGGAAAGTACTTTCTGCAGAGATTGTAGACTCCAAGGTCCTGGATGATCAGGGCATCCGGCTGCAGTTCCTCCAGCATGGCAAGAGTTTCAAGGGCCTGAGGGATTTCAGACTCTTTCAGCAGACTGTTTGCTGCCAGATAGAGTTTAACACCTTTTTCATGGGCAAATTGCACCATGGCCCCAATTTCTCCCAGGGAAAAATCACGCGAAAGAGCCCGGGCATTTAAAGCAGGGGCACCGATATAAACCGCATCCGCCCCTGCCTCTAGTGCTCTTTCAAAAGCATTGATCGAGCCCGCAGGTGCCAGCAATTCAGGCTTTACTTTCTGCTTATCAATCATAAATTCCCGATCACCTTCTCAAACGCCTGACCCTCTTCTCTGACTGGATCACCGGCCTCTGCCAGTCTTTGCAGCGAAACACCTGCAGCAGGGCCACCCCGGCAATAAAACCACCCACATGGGCCCACCAGGCTACACCACCGCCTATCATCTGTTCTGAATTCAGCGAATAAAGCGAGCCCTGGACGAACTGCAGAATAAACCAGAGACCGAGAAAGAAGTAGGCAGGCAGTTCAATAAGGTAGAACAAAATAAAAATCGGCAGCAGAGTCAAAATTCTGGCATGAGGATATGTCAGAAAATAGGCACCTAGCACACCTGAAATAGCACCACTGGCACCAATCATCGGTATGACAGATTGTGGATTTGCAATGGTCTGGGCTAACACAGACGCCACGCCGCAGAGCAGAAAAAACAGAAGATAGCGGCCATGTCCCATGCAGTCCTCCACATTGTCACCAAAAATCCAGAGCATCCACATATTTGAAATAAGATGAATCAGGTTGGCATGCAGAAACATTGAACTGAAAACGGGCAAAAAGCCCGATAAATTAAACCAGTCCTGCGCCTGCTGGGACAAGAAGCGTTCCGGGATAAACCCAAGGGTAAATATGAGTTGATCACCCCTTTGACCATGGGACATCTGATAGAGAAAGAAAGCAATATTAATGACAATAAGCCCGATATTGACTACGGGAAAATTTCTGGCCTCGATATTATCTTTAAGGGGAAACATCAATAAAAGATCAGTTTATTTTTTTATGTGAATACAGCAAGAAACTGTGCTGAACAGCCCGAAAAAACCTGACTGAGGAAAATGGCAAGGGGAGTCAATTCATAACAGTCGAAGACCGGAGTGCTGATCTTAACTTTCATCAATTTCCAAATGTTCTGGCCATGGCCTCAGGAACTTGATCGTGGGCAGCGGTATGACAAAATAAAAATTGTTGCCTTGGCCCGTGGCCTCATATCCTACTTTACCGCCGTGCAGTTCAATTACATGCTTGATAAAGGAGAGCCCATGACCGGTGCCGGGTTTATGGTTGCTGTTATCTCCTCGGAACCCCTCTGAAAACAAGGCTTTCGCTTCATATTGCGGCAAATGGTAACCTGTGGTAAAAACATTGAACTTTATTCCTCTCTGATTCGGTCCGAAATAATCATCTATGATTTCACGACCATAAGCCACAACCTTTCTTGGGTTTCCCATTTCATCGATAATTTCTTCGGTATATTTTACGGCATTGGAAAAAAGATTGGCATATACCTGCGCCAGCAGACCCTTGTCAACCATGATGGGAATCTCAACCTCATCCATGCCCGATGGCCTGTCAATAATTATGTTATTAGCTTTTAAGCGGCTTTTGTATTGACCCAGCTGCGGCAGAATGATTTCCTTTTCAACCCGGCAGAGCTTGGGACGCAAAACAAGATGGCCTTGTTCAAAATGTTCCCGCCTGAACAGGCTCTCCAGAAAAAGGCTGACATTGGCATGATGTTTCAGCATTTCCTGCTGGTATCCCAGGAGATCATTACGTAAGCCGGACAACCTGTCAATCATGGCGTTGCAGGCTTCGCTGTCCAGTTCTGCCTTTTTCTTATGGTCTGCCATTTTTTCCTCGAGCTCCTGCAACTCTCCTATTTTCCTCCGGAGCTGGTTGAACAGGTGCTTGAAATACATATTAGGGATTATGACATTGTGCTCTATATCCATCACCAGACTGTTGATGAATTTCAGGTGCTTGATGTTCTGATGTGCCAATAAACGGTTCTGGAGTCTGAATCCGATACGGTTGGCATATTTTGTCAGGAAAAACAGGTCCGTTTCCTTGATTTTTTCAAGCGGCAAGACCTCTAACATGCCAAGAATCCGTATATCTCCCTGCCATGGCTCCTGGTTCTGGTCCAGCAGGCTGTCTCCCTCTTCAGGAATTTTTGGTGCTTTACGATATATAGGCACCACATAGGCGTTTTCCTTTTTATAAGGCTGGTCGCTAAGGTATATACCTGTGGGTATGGGACGCTGTTCCCGGATGATTCCTTCCTGACTGGTACAGACAACTTTGAGTTTTTTTTCTTCATCATTAAGGAGATAAAGAGCACTTTCAACCTGCATGGCCTCCAGCAGGACGACAACAGCAATACGGTAGAAATCATCCAGCTGGGTATACTCCTGGACCAGGTCAAA
>JAFDCT010000362.1 GCA_019312695.1 Deltaproteobacteria bacterium
TGAAGACTCAGCACGACTGGAAGAAAACTATATCAAACTCCTTAATTACCCCCTCCTGATAAAAACTCCTGACAGCCTTGTAATTGTTGAAACCGGTCTTGGCAATAAGTTGAGCGCCAAACAGAAAAAGACCTTCCGTGTCACCAAAGACTGGGAAATACCACAGGAGCTGAAAAAACTCGGATTCAAAAGGCAGGATATTGACTATGTCATTCTGACCCATTGTGATTTTGACCATGCCGGAGGTATTGTCATGTACAATGCTGCCGGTGAGGAAGAGCTTACCTTCCCCAGGGCCAGGCATATAATTCAGGAAATTGAATGGGAAGATGTTATGCACCCCAACATACGGTCAGCGAATACTTACTGGCCGCAAAACTTTTCAAAATTAATGGATACTGACAAGCTGCAGCTGGTCACAGGAAACTACACTGTTTGTGAAGGCGTGGAAGTTCAGCACACCGGCGGCCATACCAGAGGGCATCAGATTGTCAGGATTCAATACGGCAGAGAAGTGGCCTACCATCTTGCAGACCTACTGCCCACACACACTCATTTCAACCCTCTCTGGATCATGGCCTATGATAATTTTCCCATGGATGCCATTTCCCTCAAGCAAAAATATGAACAAAAGGGTATTCGCGAAAATGCCTGGTTTACCTTTTATCATGATCCTTCCATGTACGCGTGCAAGTTTGACGTCGAAGGCCATACCGTCAAAAAGGTTATTCATGAAGTCCTTAAGCCTGAGGTGAAAAAATCAGAAATCCCTATTCAGAGTGTCAATGTCGGCAAAGGTAATCATATTACGCTAAGCTGCCCCGATTGTCTGCTTGTCCGGGAAATGTCCGTTGATAAACATATGGGCCGAAAACACTTCCTGACGGTTAACTGCCCCTGTGGCACAATCTATGGCATTAATCTCAATTTCAGGAAATACTACCGCAAAGAAGTCTCCCTCGGAGGCTATTATACTGCTGATAAATCTGCTGCCGGCTGGACTGATAACGGTAAACTTCCTACTGTGCCCATTAACTGCCGCATCAAGAACATATCCATGGGAGGGCTGGGCTTTACTGCCTTAAACAAGGTTAGGGTACAGGTTGGAGATACGCTCAAGGTCAGGTTTACCCTTGATAAAGTACCGCCTGAAATTGTTGATAAAGATATCATTGTCAGAACCATTAAAGACTTCTATATCGGCTGCGAATTTATTGCAGAAGCAGGGTATACCGACAGGACTCTCGGCTTTTACCTGATGAAGTGATTTGTAATTTTACCGGTCATGATTGCCACTTTGGTATGAGAGGAGCGTTTGTTATGGTTTCCAGGCCGATCACTCAGTTGAGCATGTAGTCAGGAAAACAGAGATCGTTATGATGCGCTCCACTCTCAGAGAGGGCTTCCTCGGCTGAGCCTACCGTTTTGACTTCAGCACTTTTCTTTAATTTTACGGGAGTTGTCAACAGGGGAACAAGTAAATTTTTTTTTTGCTGGAAAATCTTTATAATATCATAATAGTAGTAAAATATTGGATTTTTGGGGGTGCCCTGTCTGTATTAATTCCCTAATTTATGACCCTAAGTGGCATTGGCGGAACTCTTCTGAAAGGACATACCAGGCAATGACTCTACAAAACCTTTTAGTTCAAGCAGCAATAGAAGTTCATTTGTTTTCTGTGGAGTAAAGCCGCTCTCCCTTACCAGTTCATCAATTGTCTGCGGATACACATCAAGACAGGCAAAAAGTGCTGCCTCTTCCATGTTTAATTGTACAGGATGTTTCTGTTCCTGGTTATCCTGAAGAAAAGCCTTCTTTTCAAACGGGTTTAAACGAGAAAACTCCTCTACTATATCATCTATACTGTGAACAAGTTTTGCTCCCTGCTGCAAAAGATTATGGGTGCCAGCACTTTTAACGGAGTCGATACGACCCGGAACTGCGAAAACCTCTCGCCCCTGCTCAAGGGCATGACTTGCTGTGATCAAGGAGCCTGACCTGTTTGCCGCCTCCACCACCACTACCCCGAGGGAGAGGCCGCTGATTATCCTGTTGCGGGCCGGGAAGCGAAAATTGTCCGGCAGGGTACCGAGCGGATACTCGCTCACAACCGCCCCTGCTGCGCCAATTTCTTTATAGAGCTCTTGGTTGCTAGGTGGATAAACAGTATCAAGACCACATCCGAGAACAGCTATTGTTATCCCTTCTGCCTCCAAGGCGCCCATATGGGCTGCAGTATCGATTCCCAGGGCCATGCCGCTTATGATGGTAAATCCTTGCCTGGCCAGGCTGTTTGCCATTTTTCGGGCTATGCTTCTTCCATAGTGTGTGGCGGCGCGCGAGCCCACCATACCGATCCCTTTACAGTTGAGTATTTCAGGGTTTCCAAACACATAAAGAACAGGAGGCGGATCATGAATATTCTGCAATAAAGCCGGATAAAGTGGATCGTCAAAAGAGATTATCGTGGCCCCCTTATCTGCTGCCTGCCTGATTTCTTCTTCGGCCAGAGCCAGGATACTTTGCCTGCCTGTATCTGCTAATGCGGCCAAACTCTCCCGGCGCAAAGGGCATACTGTTTTAAGGTCAGAAATACTCGCGCCTAAGACCTTATCAGGGCCACCGAAATGTACTGCAAGTTTATGGCATGTAACCGGTCCCATACCCGGGATAAGATGCAATGCAAGCCATGAGCGCAAGTTTTTATTAGAAGGCATCCTAACTGTCCCCTACATTCATAGTGGCAAGATATTTATTCAGCTCAGCTTTTCTGAGGATTAATTTTTCAAGCTGCTCCCGGTCCTGGTTTTGCTGGGCGTTCCGTATCTCTTCGCTTAACTGTTTGATCTCTAATTTAAAGCGGTAGCGAACCAGCCAGACGAGCATTTCCTCTGCCACTTTCTCTGCCAATTTCTCCTGATCGTATTGACGCAGAAAGGGTGATGTGATGAGAAGGCGAGAGACATAGGAACGTTCAGGACCTTCAGGAAGGTTTTCCATAAGTTGTTCAGGGCTGGCCAGTTCATTTTCCTGGGCCACTTGCTGCAAAACATTGAGGATATTAGCGGCGGGGGTTTCAACCAATATTTCTTCGATACCTGCTTCAAGAA
>JAFDCT010000363.1 GCA_019312695.1 Deltaproteobacteria bacterium
ATGGTGCCGAAGGCCGGACTCGAACCGGCACGGGCGTGGCCCACTACCCCCTCAAGATAGCGTGTCTACCAGTTCCACCACTTCGGCAATTTTGTTTTTATCTGGCTCGCCAGGTAACTTCCATCTGCTATTCACCGGCTTTGCCGCCTTCACCAGCTGGAAATCTTGGCGCCGGGGCAGTTTCATCAGCCGGTGCTGTCGGCATCGGAACCCTGTCAGGAACCGGTTCTGCGGACTGGCTCGGCTGTTCTACCGGAGCCGGGGCAGAATAGCCGCCCATGACAGAGCTCGTTGTTCTGTGTGCGGAAATATATGCCAGTGAAATTGAGGTTACCATAAAGATCACTGCTGCGGCAGTGGTAATTTTATTCAGCATGGGCACAGGCCCCTCGGTCCCGAACAGGGACTGGCCGCCACCGCCAAACGTTGCGCCTATATCTGCTCCTTTGCCATGCTGGAGCAGAACGATCGATACCAGGAATATACAAACGATAATATGAATGATTGTCAATATTGTAACCATTATTAATTTCGCTCCTTTACAGGAACCCTTTTTTGATGCAGCAGCTTACTGAAAACAAATAATGCGCTCAAACGATTCCGCTTTGAGCGCAGCTCCACCTACCAAAGCGCCGTCAATATCATCCTGCTGCATGAGGATATCAATATTCTCCGGCTTAACCGATCCACCATACAATATTCTAATCTGGCCGGCAATATTTTTCTCATATATATCGGCCAGGAGATTCCTGATAAAGCTGTGCGCCTCCTGGGCCTGGGCTTCTGTAGCCGTTTTTCCTGTACCGATAGCCCAGACAGGCTCATAGGCCACAACAAGGTGGCTGCCGCTTTTCAGGGCAACATTATCCAGACCGGCCCGCACCTGGTTCTCCAGTATTGTCATGGTCCTGCCTGCCTCGCGCTGCTCCAGGGTTTCGCCAATGCAGAAGACAGGAGTAAGCCCGAACCGGAGGGCACCTGTGACCCTTTTGTTTATCATCTGGTCGGTCTCTCCGAACACATGCCGCCGCTCCGAATGTCCTATAATAACCATTTCACAGCCCACGTCCTTTAGCATAGCGGCAGAGATTTCACCGGTAAAAGCACCTTTTTCTTCCCAGTGCACGTTCTGGGCTCCGAGTATCACGCCTGAAGAGGATATAGTGCTTTCCACCGCAGTCAATGCTGTGTATGGCGGCGCAATCATCACATCCCGGCCAGAAACTTTTGCGGCAGCCTGTACAACTGAAGCGGCCAGCTGCTGAGCTTCCTGTACATTTGTATGCATTTTCCAGTTGCCTGCTAACAGCGGCTTACGATCCATATACTCACCTTTTTTAAATGTAGAATTGAAAATTATGAATGAAAAATTACAAAAGATCTACATTCCTCATTTTGCAATTTCAACTTTTCATTTTACATTTATTTTCCAGTGCTGCCACACCTGGCAGGACTTTGCCTTCCATGAGCATGAGAAATGCTCCCCCGCCTGTTGAGATATACGAAATATTACCTGATTCACCGGCCCGGTGCACTGCGACGTCGGTATCCCCGCCTCCAACAATTGTAAGGGCGTGGGAGGTGGCCAGTTTCTGAACCATAGCCATTGTCCCCCTTGAAAAGGCATCCATCTCAAAGGCACCCATAGGGCCATTCCAGATAATGGTACGGGCATCTTCAAGGGCTTCGCCAAAGAGCACGGTTGAGGCAGGTCCAATATCCAAAATCATCCAGTTCCGGGGGACTTCCTGGGTTGTGGTTTTCTTTGTTTCAGCTTTGGGGTCGAACCTGTCAGCAACTATGCAGTCCACCGGCAGATATAATTTTACCCTCTGTTTGCGAGCCTTTTCCACAAGCTCATTAGCTGTTTCCAGGAGATCGTTCTCAACTCTTGAGGTACCGACCTCATGGCCCTGCGCTTTTAAAAAGGTGTTTGCCATGGCACCGCCGATGATCATCTTGTCAACCCGGTCAATCATGTTGCGCAGCGCCCCAAGCTTGCTCGAAACCTTGGCACCCCCGACAATGGCAACCAGGGGACGGCTTGGTTTGTCAACTGAACGGCCGAAGTAGTCCATCTCTTTCTGCAGCAGAAAACCGGCCGCGCATTCCTGAAAATATTCCACCACGCCCACAACTGATGCATGGGCCCGGTGAGCTACGGCAAAGGCGTCATTGATATACACCTCGGCAAGCTTTGCCAGCTTTTTAGAGAATTCAGGGTCATTTTTCTTTTCCTCGTTATGAAACCGAAGATTTTCAAGCAGCAGTATATCCCCTGAGGCCATCTGCCCAACCATGCCCTCAACCTCGGGGCCAATACAGTCCGGTGCCAGCTTCACCTCTTTGTCCAGAAGCCGGGATAGCCTTTTGGCTACAGGAGCCAGGCTAAACTTATCCTGGCGCTGGCCTTCCGGGCGTCCCAGATGGGAGATAATGATTATTTTTGCGTGTTCATCAAGGGCATGATTGATGGTCGGCAGGACCTCACGGATCCTAGTGTCATCTGTGATATTGCCCTGTTCATCAAGCGGCACATTGAAATCCACCCGGATGAGTACCTTTTTTTCTTTTATATCAAGGTCTCTGATGTTTTTCATTGACCCTCCTTATTTCATTTTGCTTTTGCAGGGTAAGAATACAGGCTTGCACTGCATTAAAATGGCATCCTCAACCGGTTTTTCATAGTAGTTCTTTCGTGTTCCCGCTACGAAAAACCCTTTCTTTTCATAAAGGCTCCTGGCGGCTGTATTTGACGCCCGCAACTCCAGAAAACAGTTTTTCACGCCTTTTTCAGCACAGAACTTTAAAACAAAATCAAGCAGTTGGGTACCTATACCCTTTTTGCGTATATTTTCTGCAACAGTTACTTTCAGGATTTCGGCCTCATCTGTTATAAGCCGTCCGCACAAAAAAACCTGAATCTTTTCTGAGCCCTCTCTGTGTCCAACAAACTGAAAACCTGTCGGCTGCCCTAATTCATCCTCCAGTTGGTCCCGGCTCCATGCAGAGGGTGTCTCTGCTTCCAGTGCAAGCACCTCCGGTATATCCTCGGGCTGCATTGACAGGATGATCAGTTTGCTGCTCCCCATAAAAAGGCTAAACCATTTTATCGGTAATGGAAACTGTCAGGTCGCCAAGCATATTGGTGTAACTGCCAAGCTCATTATCGTACCAGCCGTAAATAACTGCCTGGGTTACCGGTACGTCAATTACCGGCGTAGCCCCCGGTTCAATGTTGCAGCTTTTTACCTTGTCCAGATTGACACGGATGGTTGCAGTTCTTGTATGGGTTTCCGTAGCTTCAATTACAGTTGCAGCGCAGGGAATACAGACAATATCCGATGAAACATTCTGTTCCTCCGAATAATTTATATAGGGAGACTGTTCTGCATACTCCTTATAAATGGAATTTATAAGATCTCTTTTAATAGGGTTTTCTAGGTCATCCTGGAGATTAAGCACCAGGACAATCAAGGAGCCTGTAGATGTGGGAATGCGCACGGATTCAGCAATAAAGCCGATATTCTTCATCTCAGGAATAACCAGGCTAAGGGCGCGGGCTGCACCGGTGGTAGTCAGGATTATGTTATTCAAAATAGAGCGATTTTTCCGCAGGTCGCTTGCCCCTCCGGACGGCAGCCTGTCAAGCACCTGCTGGCTACCGGTGGCAGCATGCACTGTTACCATGGAGGCACTTAAAAAGTTATCAGCGCCAAAATGATCCATCAGGGGTTTGATCATATAGGCCAGGCAGGTAGTTGTGCAGGAAGCGGCTGAAATAACCTTATGTTTTGCCGGCACATAATCATCATCATTTATCCCCATTACCGTGGTCACTGCATCCTCAGGCATGTCAAGGCCTTTGGCTTTTATTTTAAAAGGGGCGGATAAAAGCACTTTTTCGGCGCCAGCCTCAAGATGGCCGCGCAAGGCCCCTCCGGGAGCATCCGGATCTGCAGTGGGATCATTGAAGACACCTGTAGTATCTACAACAAAACGGACATCGTTCTCCTTCCACTTGATATCTTTCGGATTACGGGCCTCCTGCAGAATCTTTACCGGCACCCCGTTAATCACCATGGTTCCTTCGGCCTCGTTGAGATTTTCAATTATTCTGGTGCATTTATTGCCATGTAAAAAAACCCCCAGGCGGCCATACGTTGAATCCCTCTCAATTGCTGCTGCCAGATCATTGAGGCTTTTGCCGACCGGACGGCCAATATTGACTACAATCTCGGAAAAATGTTGCCGGGAAACATGATGCCAAAGTGTCAGTTTCCCTATACGGCCCAATCCGTTAATCCCTAATTTCATGAACGCCTGTCTCCTTTTTTCAAATATTTAATTTTTTTTTAGAAACACTTTCTTGATTTATAATAGTTGCGCCATACTATTCTATCACAAGGATAGCTCCATGTTTAGCATATATACCATATAACAAGAATTGGACTGAAAAGTTTAGTAGCAAAGGCGTTTTTGTCAAGCAAGAAAAACATATAATTCGTTCGTCATGGTGCGATAGGTGACTGGCCGGGTTCGTTGCTACTATTTAGACGGAGCAGTCAGGTTTTACTTGACTTATACTTAAAAATCGACCAAAAAATATTGTTTTGTAAAATTATGGAAATGGAATTTTTTAATTTTTTTAATTTTTTTAGGAGAACTTGACTCATGTCAGGATATCTTTTTACTTCAGAATCAGTTTCAGAGGGGCACCCTGACAAGGTTGCCGACCAGATCTCGGACGCCGTTCTCGATGCGATCCTGTCGCAGGACACGGCCGCCAGGGTCGCCTGCGAGACCATGGTGACCACCGGCATGGCCCTAATAGCCGGCGAGATAACCACCTCCGCCTGGGTTGACATGCCGGCCATCGTGCGGGAGACGATTAAGGAGATTGGCTACAACTCGTCGGATATGGGCTTTGATTTCCAGTCGTGCGCTGTGCTCACCTCCATCGACAAACAGTCACCGGACATCGCCGTGGGCGTCAACGAGGGATCGGGGCTTGACCTTGACCAGGGTGCAGGAGACCAGGGCCTCATGTTCGGCTACGCCTGCAACCAGACCAAGGTGCTGATGCCCATGCCCATCACTTACGCCCACCGTCTGATGAAGCGGCAGGCCGAAGTCCGCAAGGCGGGATTGTTGCCCTGGCTGCGGCCCGACGCCAAGAGCCAGGTCACGGTGGAGTATGTCGACAACATTCCGAAGCGGATCGAGGCCATAGTCCTCTCCACCCAGCACAGCCCGGATGTCGACTACGAGGACCTGAAGGAAGGGATAATGGAGGAGGTCATCAAGCCGATCATCCCGGCAGACATGATCGACGCCGACACCAAATACTTCATCAACCCCACCGGCCGCTTTGTCATCGGGGGCCCTGTCGGCGACTGCGGCGTAACAGGCCGGAAAATCATTGTCGACACCTACGGGGGCATGGGCTCCCACGGCGGAGGTGCCTTTTCCGGCAAGGATCCGTCCAAGGTCGACCGGTCATCCTCCTACATGGGCCGCTACGTTGCCAAGAATATCGTGGCCGCCGGCCTAGCGAACGAGGTCGAGGTGCAGATCGCCTACGCCATCGGCATCTCCAACCCGGTCTCAATCAATGTCCACACCTTCGGTACCGGGAGGATCGCGGACCGCAAGATAAAGGAAATGATCAAGGAACATTTTGACCTGAGGCCCAAGGCCATTATCCAGCAGCTCGACCTGCTGCGTCCCATCTACCGGAAAACAGCTGCTTACGGCCACTTCGGCCGGGAGCGCGAAGAGTTTACCTGGGAAAGGACTG
>JAFDCT010000364.1 GCA_019312695.1 Deltaproteobacteria bacterium
AAAAAGGTCGGACATTTCTTTGCTGGGCCGTCGCTCCCTGCTGTAAAGGCTGTAGACCGGCAGTCCTGAAACCGGATCATATCCATAGTTTGACTCGATCATATTAGCTTGTTTTTCTGAGAAAAATCCATGCTGGGGCGTGAAAAGACAGGTCAGCTGATTCGGGAAATGTTGGTTGAGCAGGTCCCGGCTGTGAGAGAACCTGCTGTCAGTTGAGGCCTGGTTGCAGAGGAGCCCGAGCCGGTATTGTGAAATCCATTTTGGTGGCGACAGGAGAAGCTGTTCAATTCCCAGGGAGATCATAAAAAATTTTGGCAGGTAGCTTTACGCCGGCACTACCTTTTCAGCCTTACCCCGCAAGCCGTTGAAAGCATTGCGGGTGTCAACTATCAGTTTTGCGTGGTCAAGGATGAACTGGTAGTCATAGGCAGAATGGTTTGTGGCAAGCAGGATACAGTCCATGGATGATATTGTTTCTGCTGTAAGGTCAGCGCTTTTGAGGTTAAAGGAGTATTTCCGCATTCGCGATAAGACCGGAATATATGGATCATTATAATGGACCTCTGCGCCTTTTTCCTGCAGGAGTTCCATCAGCTTAAATGAAGGCGATTCCCTCGGATCATCAACATCCTTTTTATAGGCCATACCAAGCAAAAGGATCTTAGAGCCATTGATCGATTTTTTCCTGCTGTTGAGTGCTTCCATGACCCGCTGCACAATGTAATACGGCATGGCAGTGTTGACCTCGCCAGCCAACTCAATGAACTTGGTGGGAAAATCATACTCCCGTGCCTTTGAGGTCAGGTAGAACGGATCAATGGGTATGCAGTGCCCGCCCAGCCCGGGCCCCGGATAAAAGGGCATGAAACCGAAAGGCTTGGTGCTGGAGGCCTTGATCACCTCCCAGACATCAATACCCATACGATGGCAGAGGATCTTTAGTTCATTGACCAGGGCGATGTTGACAGAGCGGAAGATATTTTCCAGGAGTTTTGACATTTCTGCAGTCTGGGGCGAAGAGACCTCAACAACAGACTGAAGACCGGTTCTGTAGAAAGCTGCTGCCAGTGCAGTGGACATATCATCAATACCGCCTACAACTTTAGGGATATTTGCAGTGCTGTATCTGGTGTTGCCCGGATCTTCACGTTCCGGTGAATAGGCCAGGGCAAAATCACCCCCTGCTCTCAGCCCGGAAGTTTCAAGGATGGGCTGCAGCAGTTCAACTGTGGTGCCGGGATAGGTTGTTGACTCGAGGATGATGAGTTGACCTGGTCTTAAAACAGCGGCACTTGCCTGGGCCGTCTTTTCAATGAACTGCATATCCGGTTCCCTGTTCTGCGTCAGCGGGGTCGGAACACACATGAGGATAACATCCGGCTCATTGAGTCGGGAAAAATCAGCAGTGGCAGCAAATTTGCCCTGCTGCACAAAACCGGCCAGATCATCCGATGGGATATGTTTTATATAGCTGATTCCTCCCTCAATCTTGCTTATTTTTTTGGGGTCTACATCAAAGCCGAGAACAGGTATATCTTTGCGTAAAAAGGTGAGGCTTAGTGGGAGTCCGACATATCCCAGGCCGATGACTCCCAGCAGATACTCTTTTTGCCTAATTTTAGTTTCAAGTTCCGTTAATGCAGACGTCATAATGGCCTCACGTGTTAAATGCACAAATTAAAGGTGATGTTGCTGTTTTATGAACAGAAGACAGCAATAGGTTATTATTCGACAGTTACGCTTTTTGCCAGATTTCTGGGCTGGTCCACGTCACAGCCGCGCAGAGAGGCTATTTCATAGGCCAACAGCTGGGCCGGTATGGTGAAAAGAATAGGGTTCAGCTCCGGCACCATGGTTGGCCCTTTAGGCATATACAGCACATGGTCGGTAATTTTTTTCAACTGCCTGTCACCCTGGGTGCCGATAAGAATGAGCTGTCCCTGGCGGGCCTTTATTTCTTCAATATTGGAGATGCTCTTCTCGTAGACATTATCCTTGGGGACCAGGCCGAGTATGGGCATATCCTTGTCAATGAGGGCAATGGGCCCGTGTTTCAGTTCACCGGCAGCATAACCCTCGGCATGGATATAGGAAATTTCTTTGAGTTTCAAAGCACCTTCCAGTGCAATGGGAAAGTTCAGCCCCCGGCCGACAAACAGGAAATTACGGCAGTCATAAAATTGTTCAGCCACATCCTTGATCTTCTGCTGCAGGCCGGGAAGATTTTCTTCCAGAACAGCGGGTAGTTCGATAATGGCCTGGGCAAGCTTTGTTATCCTGCTTGAGGGCAGGGTCTTTTTCATCTGGGCCAGGTAGGAGCCAAAAATAAAAAGTGTCGCCAGCTGGCTGGTAAATGCCTTAGTTGATGCAACACCTATTTCAGGCCCGGCATGGGTATAAAGAGTAGCATCAGCCTCCCGGGTCATGGTGCTGCCCACAACATTACAGATGGTGATGACCTTGGAACCCAGTTGCGAAGCCAACCGTATCCCGGCCAGGGTATCTGCCGTTTCACCGGACTGGGAGATCGAGAGAGTGAGCACCTTTTTGTTCAGGAGAAGCTTGCGGTAGCGGAACTCAGACCCGATATCAACTTCGACCGGGATGCCGAGCCATTCCTCATACCAGTATTTTGCTACCAGGGCTGCATGCCATGACGTGCCACAGGCAACTAGCGCTATGCGTTCAATATTCTTGAGTTCCTTTTGACTCAAGGTGATTTCTGGCAGTTCCACTTTGCCGCTTAAGGGGTCAATTCTACCCCGCAGGGTGTTAATCAGGGCCTGGGGCTGCTCGTAGATCTCTTTGAGCATAAAATGTTTATAGCCTGCCTTTTCAGCCATCCCCGCATTCCAGGTAATCGTCTGCACCTTTTTTTTCACCTTGCGGCCGTTATCGAGGTTCCGGACTTCCCAGCTGTCGGATCTGAGGACAGCGAGCTCCCTGTCCTCTAAGTAGACCACCTTTCTGGTATAGGGCAAGAGGGCAGGAACATCAGAGGCCAGCAGAGTGCCGTCACTGTTGTTGATTCCCAGGACAAGCGGGCTGTGATTTCTGGCGGCCACAATAATATCAGGCTGTCCCAGCCAGAGCACCCCTAAGGCGAATGAGCCTTTAACCCTTTTCAGGGCCTTTCTGACAGCCTGGACCAGATCCTTGTCAATATATTCTTCAATGAGATGGGCAATTACCTCGGTATCCGTCTCTGAGAGGAATATATGTCCTTTTTTGCTGAGCTCGGTCTTCAGGACCTGGTAGTTTTCAATAATGCCGTTGTGTACCACGACAAGGTCATCTTTGCAGTCACCATGAGGATGGGCATTCTCACTGGTCGGGGCTCCATGTGTGGCCCAACGGGTATGGCCAAGCCCGATATGACTCTCAACACCTAGAACCTCTTCAGTAATTTTTTCAAGGTTTGTCAGTTTTCCCTGGGCGCGGTGCTTGATTAGTCTTTTATCCTGCAAATATACCAGGCCGGCAGAATCGTATCCTCTGTATTCAAGACGCTTCAGGCCTTCAAGGAGAATGGGGACAACTTTTCTGGTTCCTATATATCCAACAATGCCGCACATATTTTTTCCTGAGTTAGAATAAATAAAAAAGAAGCCGTACTTTATAGGTTTAACTGTATAATATTTTTAAGCAAATCTACATGACAAGTAAAGTGAATACGAGTTTTTTCTTTTCTCTCAACCAAAAAGGTTGTAATTATTTACCACTTTATACAGGAAAAATCATGGGTTAACAAAAAAACTGTTAATCTCCGAATCAAATTAAGCGGTCTTTTAGCTCTTTGGCAGAGACTGCAGGCTTCACGAAATAAAAGGAAAGAATTATGTCAAAAGACTTAAACCAGATGCGACAGCGGTTGAAGGAGTTGCTGCTTACAAAATCATACCGTGAAGGCAGGATTAAGCTTACCTCGGGCAAGGAGTCGGATTTTTATATCGACGGCAAGCAGACAACGCTTGATCCCGAAGGCGCCTATCTTTGCGGCATGCTGCTCTATGATCTGATCTGCGCCCAGGAAGAAAAGATCACTGCTGTTGGTGGCATGACGCTCGGTGCAGATCCGCTGGTCACGGCAGTCTCAATTGTCAGCTTTCAGGAAGGAGGGCCGCTGCCTGCCTTTATAGTTCGAAAAGAACCCAAATCACATGGGACGGAAAACTATATTGAAGGCAAGGAGAATCTTACAGAAGGGACAAAGGTTGCTCTGCTTGAGGATGTGGTCACAACCGGAGGCACTCTGCTGAAAGTAATTGAACGGGTCAGATCCCAGGGATTCGGGATCGGTCTGGTTGCCACTATCGTTGACCGCCAGGAGGGAGGGGTTGAAGCCCTGGCTGCCCATGGGTACAAGCTTCTTTCATTATTCACCCGGGAGGAACTGCTGGCCTCTTAATAAAAGTACTTGTTGTGATATTTTTTGAGAAAGATATTCAGATGAAATGCAAGAAATGTGAGGGAAAACTTGAGATTTTGAGGATGTGCAGAAAGATTCGCATGCAGTGCAGTGAATGCAGGCAGGAATATCAGATCCACGAGATTGCTGATCAGCTTGACCCGGAAACAGAACAGACCCTGGAACGGTATACAGTGATAATTTATGATTAAATTGCTGGTAAGGGCTATATGAAGAAACCTGATATTGATATTGGCGCATGCACACTCTGCATGGGCTGCGTTGAGTTCTGTCCGGAGGTTTTCAGGTATAATGATGCGGGCTATATAGAGGTGGTTGACCTTGAGCAATACCCTGAAAAAGATGTTGATGAAACAATCAAATTCTGTCCGAAGGTCTGTATTACCTGGATAGAGGAATGATAGAGTGAGTTATAGTTTTAAGGAAATTCCGTAAAAAAACTTATTACATAGTTCAACGCGCAATAATCATAAGGGTTTATGGCAAAAAGAAGCGGTAAAGGATTAGGGCGACTATTTCAGGCATTCGGCTGGTCCATGTCAGGCCTCAAGGCGACATTTGTTCATGAGGCCGCATTCCGGCAGGAATTGTTGCTCTGCCTTGTCCTTTCACCGTTCTCCTTTTATTTCGGCCGGACCGGCGTTGAGAAATCATTACTGCTGGGCAGCCTTCTCCTCATTCTTATTATCGAAGTGCTGAACAGCGCTGTCGAAGCGATTGTAGACAGGATCAGTGAAGATGAACATGAGTTGGCAGGACGGGCCAAGGACATGGGTTCTGCCGCGGTTTTTCTGTCACTTGTCAATGCCGGCGTGATCTGGCTGCTGGTGATCCTGTTCTGATCAGCATCAGCGTATTTCCTCTCTTTTTATCCTGCCAGAGTGCAACAACAGGAGGTCGTCCTTTACCGGCCGGAGATATGATCTTCATAATGATCCAGGTTTACCAGGCTGCCGATAATTTTAGCGGCTGCCTCAAAGAAGGGGCCTAAAGTCCCCGGGTTCAAAGCGCTCAGAGCAACAGCTCCGTATTCTCGGCATTGTGCTTCCACAAGTTCCATGTCAGCTAGATCAATCTTATTCAATACCTTGAGGCAGGGTATTTTATCCAGTTCCAGGTCCCGCAGCTGGTTCTCAACCACAGAAACCTGATTCGCAAATCGGGGATTGCTGATATCAATTACATGAACCAGCATATCAGCCTCATAGAGTTCCTCAAGGGTGGCCCTGAAAGCCTGGAGCAGTTCATCAGGCAGGTTGCGGATAAAGCCCACGGTATCGGTAATTATTACCTCGATATCCTTTGGGAAGCGGAGGCGCCTGCTGGTCGGATCCAGAGTGGCAAAGAGCTTATCCTCAGCTGTTATTTCGCTCTCGGTGAGAGTATTTAACAGGGTGGATTTGCCGGCATTGGTATAACCGACAAGTGAGATGACCGGTATCCCTTTTTTCCGGCGCCGAGATCTTCTCTGATACCGTTCACGGCTTACTTTTTTTAATTTTTTAGTCAGCATGGCCAGCCGGTCATTGATCCGCCTCCGGTCAATCTCCAGCCTTGTTTCACCGGGGCCGCGGCCACCGATACCGCCGGTGAGACGCGAAAGGGCATCATCTCTTTTTGTCAGGCGCGGCAGCATATACTTGAGCTGGGCCATTTCAATCTGCAGTCTGCCCTCGCGGCTTAGGGCTCTGCGGGCAAAAATATCGAGGATAAGCTGGGTACGGTCAATGACCCGCAGTTCGGTGTGGTCCGTAATAGAGCGGATCTGGGAGGGATTGAGTTCCTGGTTGAAGATAAGAAGATTGGCATTGAGACGCAGGGCGGAAAGCATGATCTCTGCCAGTTTTCCCTTGCCGAGGATAAATTTTGGGTTAATTTTTTTTCTCTGCTGGATGACCCTGTCCAGAACGATAACATCATCAGATCGTGCCAGCTCAACCAGCTCATCCATTGATTCCTGGATATGGTTGCGGCCTTTGAACTGTGCCGGCGTAATAACGCTTAAGAGTATGGCCCGGTCTTTTTCCCTGTCAATGGCTCTTACAGGTTGCAGCCTGGCAAATTCCTCTTCAAGGGCGGTGATGAGTTCATCAATGCCGAATGATTGTTGTCCGGGGTGTATCGGATCGAGAAAGGCCCAGTTCTTTCCTGCGTGCGGCGAGGGAACAAGGTGGGTGGCATAGAGCTTTCCCGGCTGACCGTCCGCGTGGACCTTGATGATCCCCATCAGGTCCAGGCGCAGGAACAGGAGGTCAATCAGATCATCTTCAGTCAGGTTTTCATCGGCTAAATGGGTATGAATACAACGTAGCCCCTTGAGCCGCCCCCCAGAGGACCTGATGCCGGAAAGGGCTGGAATGACAATCTGCTTGGCATCACCGATAATGACCAAATCGACCTGGCCTGAACGGTCGATAAGGACACCGACCTGGCGCCCGGTTTCATGGGAAATATCAGCCATGGAGCGGGCCATTTCCTGACTGACGATAAGGTCGGGTGCTATGCGTTTTTTCGCCAGGCGCTCAAGATGTTTCAGCTGAGCTGTTTTCAGGCCGCCGGTATTGCCAACAAGCTTACTGATTCTGTTTCTCCCTCAACAATCGTTTATCCCCCACCCGCATGGTTACCTTGATTTTATCAAAGTACTCAAGAAGGGGTATACTGAATTTCCGTGAAAGACCGGTCATATCCTTAAAAGCAGGAGTGTCTATTTCCCCTTCGCGGGCCAGGCGCGCTACCAGCTTTTCCTTGAGGTTTTTCATGGCGGGTTTATAAAAATATAGCTCTTCAGTGACCTTAACCAGAGCATTATCCCGGATCATAATTGCCAGCACCTCTTTTACAAGGTCCTGTTGGTAACTGCTCAATTTTGTCATGACTTCCTTGATCGTCGGTGGTGCAAGATCTGCTTCCTGGTAAAAAGTTTCAAGTTCCCGGCGCAGTTTTTTTTCATCTTCCTTGAGAGAAACCTTGTGGCCTGCAAGCCTTACTAAGGCTTGATCCTGATCGATTTCTCCTTTTTTCTGCAGATCATTTAAAAGAAATTGAAAGAGGCGCTGGTCGAGCCCCCTGTAAAGCCGGGAACGGAGTTCCTCCTTTGGCAATCCTGTTTTAAGCGGGTTTTCCTTATGATAGGCAGCAAGGATGGTACGGACTTTTTCCCATAGCTTCTCATAGACTGAAGCTGCGATCATTCGCTGTTTTTCCTGCTCAATGAGTATGATTTTTCTGGATGAAATGGGGCGCTCAACAATTTTTTTAAGAGGCTTGTCGAAAATTCCCATCTTGACAGCAAGCCTGTCTAAAGTAAGGCCGTTATAGCCGCTTTCACCGATATGGAACAGGGCGAGATTTTCCGGGATATTCTCCCGGTAGATCGTGAAAATCTCACGGTTTTCAGCCCGGAACCGTTTTCTTTTTCGAGCCGAACCATTTAGGACCATGCCGCCGCCAATGGTATGTACAGGAGAATAACTGCGGACAACGTATTTATCTCCCGGCCAGCAGCTGACCTGCTCTTCGAGCAGTATCTGGACATCCCCCTCTGCACCGGGCTCCAGTTCCTCCTGGTTGAGCAGGACAATACGCCCCATAATCTCCGCAGTACCGATATGGATCCTACCTCTGGTCCGGTTTTTTAGGTTTTTCTTAGCTGATTCGAGGTGGAAAAAATCCGTATCAAGCAGGTAAGAAGGATGCAGACAATCAACAGAGGCTGCCATTTCACCCCGTGTTATGGCTTCCTTGTCCAGGCCCTGGATATTGATAGCTGTTCTGTGTCCTGCTTCAGCCTCCTGGGTATCCTTGCCGTGTACCTGGATGCCCCGTATCTTACCGGTTTTACGGCTGGGATAGAACATGATATCATCACCGGTCTTTATACGCCCGGAAATGGCTGTACCGGTGATAACCGTGCCAAAACCCTTCATGGAAAAAACCCTGTCAACCGGCAAACGGAAGGGACCATGCGCTTCAGAGAAATCGGAAGCGGCCACAAGACTGTCAAGAGTTGTTCTAAACTCTTCAATGCCTTGACCCTGCGTCGATGATACAGTTATCAAGGGTGCGCTCTCCAGGAATGAACCGGCAAAAAAGGTCCGGATATCATCGGTAACCAGCTCAAGCCATTCCTGTTCAACCATGTCAATTTTGGTAATGACAATAAGGCCGCGCTGTATGCCGAGCAGCCTGCAGATTTCGAAATGCTCACGGGTCTGGGGCATAATGCCCTCATCGGCAGCAATGATAAAGGCGACAAGATCCATGCCGGCAGCGCCTGCCACCATGTTTTTGACAAACTTTTCATGGCCGGGGACATCAACAATGCCGAGACGGTGACCGCAGGGCAGATCGAGATAGGCGAAACCGAGTTCAATGGTAATGCCGCGCTCCTTTTCTTCCTTGAGCCGGTCTGTATCTATTCCGGTCAGGGCCCGGATAAGACTGGTCTTGCCATGATCAACATGCCCGGCTGTTCCGAGAATGATCTCACGCACTTTTTACCAGCCTCCGGTAAGAAAGGGATTGGACGCTTTTTCCTTGGCAATGGTGGACCGTTCACCGCCATAGCCATGCCCCGGCCAGACAATGGTGTCAGGGGGCAGGGTAAGGAGGCGGGTTTTGATGGATTGCAACAGTTCCTGGGTGGAGCCGCCGGGAAAGTCAGTACGTCCGACACCCCCGGCAAAGAGTGTGTCTCCGCTGAAAAGGTTGGGTTTGGCATAGAGACACATGCCGCCAGGTGTATGGCCCGGAGTGTGGATGATTGTAAGGGATTCCTTGCCGAAGTTGAGCGCATCGCCGTCATTTACACGTTTGTCAACAGGCGGGGAGGCGGGCAGCCCCAGCTGGGAGAAGAATTGTTCTACACGCTCCTGTCCGAAAAAGTCGGCATCAGCTGTGTGCATGACAATGTCAGCGCCGGTCCTGTCTTTAAGAAGCCTGTTGCCGCAGACATGATCGGGATGGCCATGGGTATTGATTATATATTTGATCTTGAGGTTTTCCTGTTGGCAGGCTGCCAGGATGTCTTCCTCATCACCGCCCGGATCGATAATTACAGCTTCATTTGTTTCATCGCAGGCTGCTATGTAACAGCAGACCCCCATCATGCCGACCGTCATCTGTTTAATATGCATTTTTTCTCCAGAGTTTTTTTAAGAAGCTTTTTTTACAGGCAACTCTTCAGTGATATTATCTATGACCCTGTCAAAGGCCTCAGTGGCGGCTGAACCAGCCCCGGAGGAGAGGTAGGGCTTGCCGGTATCTCCACCGGCAACAACTTTCGGGTCCATGGGGACATTGCCCAGAAAGGGCAGATTAAATGCCAGGGCAGTCTTCCTGCCGCCGCCAGTACCGAAAATATCCACAGCCTTGTCGCAGTGAGGACAGATAAAACCGCTCATGTTCTCTACAATACCAAGTATCCTGATATTTACATGTTTGCAGAAATTGATGGATTTACGCACATCTGCCAGGGCAACCTCCTGGGGCGTTGTAACGATAAGGGCCTTGACGTCCTTGATAGTCTGGGCTACCGAGAGCGGCTCGTCCCCTGTGCCCGGAGGTGCGTCAATAACAAGGTAGTCCAGCCGACCCCAGTCGATCTCAGCGATGAATTGTCTTATTGCCTGGATTTTAAGAGGCCCCCGCCAGATGATAGCTTCATCGCGGTTATCCATCATGTACTCCAGCGACATGATTTTCAACTTGTCATTGTAGCGCATGGGCGGAACCAGCGAGGTCGTTTCCTCTTTGGTCCTGTGCAGCCTTTCGGTAAGGTTGAGCATACGGCAGATATCAGGTCCGTGCAGATCAACATCCATGAGGCCGACCTGATAGCCCCTGTTGGCAAGACCCATAGCCAGATTCGTCGCCACGGTGCTTTTGCCGACTCCGCCCTTGCCGCTCATGACAAGGATTTTATGCTTGATTTTTGATAATGCTGACGTTATGGCAATGTCCTGCACCGCTTTTGCAGCCTTAAAGGTGCCGCAGGTTCCTTTCTGATCCCCGCTTTTACTCGGACATGTTTTGCACGCTTCTGACATTTTTATGAGCCTCCCACAATAAAACTGGTTTGATTTAAGGTGTATTTATATACTGTAATGCTTAATGTTTTAAAAGCGAATAAGAAATACATTATGTATTTCAACACGGCTTTACTCAGAAAATAGTGCTTTAAGCTTGATTTGTTTTCAGGAAATTAAGTAAACTTCCAGATACATTTGCAATAATACAATTTGAGATAAAAAACGATTTTACTACTAGTGATTTGAGAGATAAGCCTATAATCCGATACATTATTTCGCAGGTGATATGATGGATGAGTTCGACCGAAGGATACTTGAAGAGTTCAAAGAGCTGGAACGGCAGATGGGCAGGATGCTGAGAAGCAGTTCCCTGTCAAGGATTATACCCATTACTGCGAGCGACGGCTGGCAACCGGCAGTAGATGTCTATGAAACTACAGACGATATAATAGTACTCATGGATACTGCCGGTGTCGATATGAACAATATCACCATCACCGCTGAGAATAAGCGAATCACCGTGGAGGGCAGGAGAAACCTGCCCAAGCGGGGCAATGTCTGCTGTATTCACCAGCTGGAAATTGAAATGGGCTATTTCAAAAGAACAATCTTCTTTCCCATAGCAGTCAAGTTTTCCGAACCGGTCTTTAATTGTTCAAACGGGATCCTGGAAATCAGGTTGCCAAAGGAGACCAAGAACTGTTCTCAACCATAATTTTAAGTTATTGGAAGAAATATCATGACTGAGGATAATACATCGATTACTAAGCCAACCAGTGTAAACCCGGCTGAGCTGCCTATACCTGAGGAGCTGCCTGTACTGCCGCTCAATGATTTTGTGTTTTTCCCGGGTATGGGATTCCCCCTCCAGATATCCAATGAACATTCCAGAAAACTGATCGATGATGCCTTGCTGCAAGACAGGCTCATCGCTGTAGTTTCTCATATGAGGGCTTCAGAAAACGAAAAGGGATCCCTTTCAGATCACCTCTTTTCTATCGGGGTGGTCTGCTATATCCATAAATTGATCAAGTCCCAGGAGAATTTTTATCAGGTGGTCATGAGTGCCGTCAAAAAGATCAGGATCCTGGAATTTACCGCCCGTGAACCATATCTGAAGGCCAAGGTTGAAGTCATTGATATGAAAGTGATAGAGGATAAAGAGGTTGAAGCCCATGTCCTCAACCTGCGTAACCAGTTTAAGAAACTGGTTACACTTTCCAAGCTGCCGCCTGAATTGTATGTGACCGTCATGGCTATCACAGATCCATTCCATATTGGCTATCTTATAGCCTCACAGTTGAACCTTGCCTTGGAGGAAGAACAGGCAATTCTTGAAATTGATG
>JAFDCT010000365.1 GCA_019312695.1 Deltaproteobacteria bacterium
CCGGTCAAAATGCTTACCTTTTTCATCAGTTTTTTCCTCCTTAAGATTTATTATTTCGGCCTTCTTCCAACAAACTGTTTGAAAACAGTACAATATTCATTAATGGGCGTGCTCCATGGCGCCCGAAAAGTAGAGAATGGAAAGCAGCACGAATACCAGGGCCTGGACCAGTGACACAAAGACACCGAGAAACAGGATCGGCAGCGGGGCAAAGAAAGCACCGGCAAGCAGAAAGAGAATGCCAAGCAGTGTTTCCTTGGCCATGATATTGCCGAAGAGTCGGATGGACAGTGACAGGATCCTTGCCAGGTGGCTGATGACCTCAATGGGGAACATCAGGGGAATAAGCCACGGGATAGGTCCCATGAAGTGTTTAATATATTTGACGCCATGAAACTTGATGCCGAGAATATGGGTGGTGGTAAATACAATCAGGGTACACCCCAGGGTGATATTTATATTGGAAGTGGGCGACATGAAGCCCGGCATGAGGCCTATGAGATTTGAGGTCAGGATATAAAAGGCAAAGGTTGCCAGCATGGGGAACATGAGCCTGGCGCCTTCTTCCCCCATATTCTCTGCCATAAAGCCCTCCAGGCCGTCAATGATCAGTTCCCAGAAGTTCTGGCCTTTGCCGGGGATCATCTCCAGCTTGCCCAGGGTAAGCTTTGGCACGATAATAAGAAAGGCCATGACAAGCCAGGTATAGGTCAAATGCGGTGAAACAATTTTTGCCAGGAGTGTATCTCCAACTGGTCCATGGGGAACAGGCAGACCGATTGTCTGAAGAATGACAGAGATAAATAGTATTGGATGTTCCATAGTTTTCTACGATGCCTCCTTTGCAGTCAGGGCAACTTTTCTGGCAGCTCCTGCTACCATGGTTCCGATGCTTATCACCACTGTTGAAAGTCCTACCACCAAGCCACCAAAATGAATGGCTTTATACTTCACAAGGAAGAACAGGATGAGGGCCAGGACTGTCAACCTTATGTAATACATGATTAAAAAACGGCCTTTGGCGCTATGTAATGGTCCTGACAGGACCCGGGTAATGTTTTTTTTCAGTAAAATAAAACTTATATTAGCGATCAGGCCGCCGATAAAAAGCCCCTTGGCAAAGTAAGGAGAAACAAGAAATCCACCTGCGGCAGTCATAACGACCAGCAGCAGCCAGTTCAGGCGCCCCATTCTGTCCAGGGGGAAATATGCATCATTATGCGCCAAGGGTTTTCCTCTTATAAGTCCTTACGCTTTGCCAGCATGTACAGGTTTTTGAACCCTGCAGCTATGCCAAATCCTAAAAAAATAAGGGTCAGCCAGGGGGCTGTTTTGCCCTTGAATACCTTATGGTCAAGCAGGTATCCGATTCCCACCCCAACAAATACCGAAGCAGCCAGGGTAAGACCAATGGTGGAGAAATCACCCAACAGCTTCATAATTTCTTTACGGCTGTTGGACATTTTTTACTCCTGAAAAGTGCAAAAAAACACCTGGCCATGAAATAGAAAATCGTTCATTTTCCTATCATGGAGTGGGCCCAAAGTCAACGGCTTTTTTACTATTTTTTGATTTTTTTGAATGACGATTCAGTCATTTCAAGGGCTTGTGCCAAATCTTCCTGGCTATGAGCGTCAGAAATAAAAGCGGCCTCGAATTGGGATGGGGCAAGCCAGATACCGCGCATCAGCATTTCACGGAAAAACCGCCCGTATCTTTCCGTATCGGACTTCATGGCTGACTTGAAATCCACCACAGGACCTGGGTTGAAGAATGTTGTCATCATTGAGCCCACCCTGTTCAAGGTGGTTTCGCCGGGCAGATATTTATCAGCAAGCTTCTGCAGCTCGGCGGCAAAAGATTCTGCTTTTGCTTCCAGACGGTCATAAAATCCCGGCTCAGCCAATACCTGCAGGGTGGCAATACCAGCTGCCATTGCCAGGGGGTTGCCGGAAAGTGTGCCGGCCTGGTAGACCGGACCTTCAGGTGCAATCTGAGACATGATTTCCTTCTTGCCACCATAAGCACCTACCGGCAGACCGCCGCCGATGATTTTACCAAGGCAGGTCATGTCAGGCGCAATGTTGAATCTGCTTTGGGCTCCTCCCGGTGCCAGGCGAAACCCGTTGATGACCTCATCAAAAATAAGGACAATATTATGCTCTGTTGTCAATTCCCTAAGCTTTTCGAGAAAGCCCTCGGTTGGCGGTACAACACCCATATTGCCTGCAACCGGTTCAATAATGACACAGGCAATTTCCAGCGATTCGTCTGCCAGGGTTTTTTCCAGTGTTTCAAAATCGTTGTACGGAATGGAGATGGTATTTTTGACAATATCATCCGGTACACCGGGGCTGCCTGGAATACCCAAAGTTATGACCCCTGATCCTGCCTGGACGAGAAATGAGTCAGCATGTCCGTGGTAACAGCCGTCAAATTTAACCACGACTTTTTTACCGGTATAGCCGCGGGCCAGACGAATGGCACTCATGGTTGCCTCCGTACCCGAACTGACAAAACGTACCTTATCCATGGCGGGAAAGGCATTGATAACCATTTCAGCCAGTTCAATTTCAAGAGGGGTGGGCGCGCCATAGCTTGTTCCATTTTCAAGGGCCTGCTGGATGGCGGTAACAACTTTTGGATGATTATGCCCAAGGATCATGGGGCCCCAGGAGCAGACGAAATCAATAAACTCATTGTTGTCCACATCAATAATTTTTGACCCGGCGGCCTTTTTTACAAAAAGGGGATCACAGCCAACAGATTTACAGGCGCGCACCGGGCTGTTTACGCCTCCAGGAATCAGCTTCTGTGCCTTGCTGAAAAATAAGTTTGAGTTATCGATTTTCATGGTCTCGTTTCCTCCACTGGTTGTTAAATATATTTGTAAAAGTTCGATATAATCTTATTATCGCCGCATCGTAACAAGCACGAGGCGATTTTTTTTGTACCTGTGACTATCTATTTTATTAAGCCCTGTTGAAGGCCGTGATATCTTAACGAATGTCTCATTATTGCTGAGTGAATTTAGGACTATAGCATGGTATTTTTTATTTTGTCAAAAGCAAAACTTTTAGCCGCAGCAGACAAATTTCCATACGGGCCTCAAAACCTTATAAATCCAAGAATTTTTCCTTGTCATAAGCAGATACAGTCGTTAAGATGCCAACTCTCAGGCGTGATACACGTGATACATAAGGTATATTTGCCGTTAATTTAAAATGAAATAATTGGAGTAGTTAACATGGCAGGAGACAATGTAAAACACTTAACTGATGCAGAATTTGAAGAGTATGTCCTGAAATCAGACTTGCCGAGCCTGGTTGACTTCTGGGCTCCGTGGTGTGGGCCCTGTAAGGCCATTGGCCCGGTGATTGAAGAGCTTGCAGATGAATATGTCGGCAAGGTGCAGATTACCAAGATGAACGTTGATGATAATCCGACAACTCCCGGGAAATACAGTATTAGGGCTATACCGACCCTCATACTTTTCAAGGGTGGGGAAATTATTGACCAGGTCACCGGCGCCGTAGGTAAAACGCAACTCATCGCAATGCTTAAGAAAGTAGCATAACAAGAATTATAGTTCATCACCGATCGCTTCATAATGGCAAAAACCGACTACCAACTCATTATTCTCGGAGGTGGTCCGGCCGGCCTGACCGCTGGGTTATATGCTGCCAGGGATAGACTAAAAGTTCTGCTGGTTGAAAAAGGAGTTGTGGGCGGTCAGGTCCTGGTCACGGACTGGATTGACAACTATCCAGGTTTTCCGGAAGGCGTTACAGGAAGTGAACTGGTTGAAAAAATGGCTGCCCAGGCCGCACGGTTTGAGCTTGAGACAAAAAACGGTAATGTGGTCAAAATCAACCTCACCGATGAGATAAAGAAATTGATTCTGGAAAGCGGTGAGGAGTTAACCTGTCAGGCACTGATCATCTGCACCGGCGCTCGCCCCAATAAGCTGGGCATCGCGGGTGAGGATGAATTTACCGGCAAGGGTGTTTCTTACTGCGCCACCTGTGATGGCCCTTTCTATCGTGATCAGGAAATACTTGTTGTCGGCGGCGGCGATACAGCAATTCAGGAGGCAGAATTTCTGACAAAATTTGCCAGGAAGGTGACCGTGGTCCACAGACGGGATACTTTGAGAGCTACGAAGATTTTACAGGAAAAGGCTTTCGCCAACGAGCGTATTGATTTTATCTGGAATTCAAATGTCGTTGCCATAGAAGGAGAAAAGGAAGTTGAGCGGGTAAAGCTCCGGAATATTGACGGTGAGGAGAAGGAGATCGCTGCCAGCGGTGTTTTCATCCTGATCGGTACCATCCCGAACAACGAGATGTTGCCGCTGGAAAAGCTTGGTGCCGACGAGTATGGATTTATAAAGACAGACGATGATATGCGGACCAAAGTGCCGGGAGTCATGGCAGCAGGAGATATACGCAGCAAGACCGTCAGGCAGATCATTAATGGCGCTGGAGAGGGGGCCGTTGCGGCAATTGCTTCTGAACACTACTTAAGCGGTTTGAACTGAGCATTATAAAAATTTTTTCCATGAAACACAAACATCTTATTATGTGCCTGCTGATGCTGTTGGTAACAGTTACGGCAACAGGCTGTTCCAAGGACAGATTTATGTCATCGCTTGGTTTCCGCCCGAGTTCAGCCGACACCCCGGAAGGTCTTGCTCTTAAGGGACTGGATTATTTCAACAGCGGTAAATATGAAAAGGCAAGGCGCTCCTTCGAGACCCTACTGAACCAGTATCCTTTCAGCGAGTATAGTCTTCTGGCCGAACTCAAAACAGCCGACAGCAATTATTATCTGAAAAACTATGAAGAGGCTTTGCTGCTGTATCGCGATTTCGAGGAACATCATCCCACCAACGAGGCCATTCCCTATGTAATGCTGCAAATCGGCATGTGTTACTATAACCAGATAGACAAAATTGACCGGGACAGCTCCCCGGCAACTAATGCCATTTACTCATTTTCCAGGCAGCTCCAGGCCTTTCCCAATTCACCCTACAGTGAAGAGATTCGGGCCAGGATCATGGCTGCCCGGAATTTTCTGGCCAATCATGAATATTATGTGGCAAGTTTTTATGAGAGGACATACGCCTATGAGGAAGCGAAAGCTCGCCTTGAATACCTCCTGCGGCAATACCCGGATACCATTATTGCCCCAAAAGCGGAAATGCTTCTTTATGACTTGCGAAACGACAATCCTCCCGGCAGGACCCTCTTGGGCTGGCTGCCTAAATCTTTGCCGGACTGGGAAGACTTCACTCCGGATGACTGATACCTGTATTAAAAATTATCAGGATAAGAAAAGCCGTGCGGAACTCAATTCCACACGGCTTTTCTGTTGACCTCTATCAAAAAAACTAATGCACTTCAAAGGCGGACTCGCTGAAGCCACTGATCCTTTCCTGGGAAACCTCCATGGCCTTAACAGGACAGACCGTCACACACAGGCCGCAGCCGCTGCACTTTTCAGCATCAAAAATTACTGCCATTTGTGGACGCTTGAGAGATAGGGCAGTTGTGGGGCAGATCCCGGTGCAGGCACCGCACTGGAAACAGCGCTCGTCATCGCGATGAATTGAGGTGGCAACACTTTCGGCCTTGACACCAAGCCCTTTGAGATAGGCGAGGCCCTTCTTGATATTTTCCTTATGGCCCCGGAGTTCGAGAATCATCACTCCTTCATGTTGAGGCAGAATTGTTGCCTTGAGGATATTGAACTCAACATCAAACTGCCTTACAAGCTGGCAGATGATGGGCTGGTCAACTATGTCCTTGGGGAATTTCAGTATATAGATCCTGGTAAACACGATTCGTACCTCACTGTTTTAATAATTTCATGTTGTGTTCCTATGGCAGTTCTTTATCAAGCTTCTCCACCAAATCTGCAAGAGATGCTTTTGTATCAATTGTTACCAGTTCCGTATGGGAAAGCTCAGTGGGCGATTCAAACCGTTGTTTCTGCTTCAGGTATATTTCCCACCGGCCGTCAGATACCGCAGTTGGGTCCTTCTCCCTTGTATTCATGCGGTGTTTCATCTCGACCTCAGAACATTGGCAGAGGATGAAATATACCTGACAGTTCAACTTTTTGGCAAGAGCCCTGACACTCTGACGATTCCTGGCATACTGGTATGAGGCATCAAGGATTACTGAATTGCCCTGCTTCAAGTGTAATTCAGCCCTTTTAAGCAGGGCTTTGTAAGTTTTTTTGGAGAATTCCTCGCTGTAAATACCAGTATCAATTGCATGGCGCTGGCTCTCAGCCGGGGTGATGCCTGCCAGTTCCTTGCGAACCCGGTCTGAATTGTAGTACTCCAGTTGTTTATGTTTGGCCCAGGCCATGGCAAGAGTACTTTTGCCTGTGGCTATCATGCCAAAAAAGACATAGAGCACAGGGGTTTTCTTTTCAGGTTCATTTACTGGCATAACGTTCGGCAAGCCGGAAATATTTTCCGGCCATTTCCTGGCACTGCAGCTTGGTTTCCTGGTCAACTTCAGGGGCACTGGCCGTAAAAAGATTTATCTTGCCGCGAACATATGCTCTGTAACACTTATAAAAATCTAGCATTTTCTGCAGGCCGGTATCCCCGGATTTTTCAATAAAGCGTTTTACAAAGTGCTGGGACAAGCCGGCAAGACCGTGGAAGTCAAGATCCATAGCGAGAAAGGCTATATCACTTGCCACGTCACAGTAACGGAACCGTTCATTAAATTCAATGCAGTCAAAAATATACACCTGGTCCGCCAGACAGATATTTGCAGAATAAAGGTCACCGTGGCAGTCGCGGATGCGACCGGCCTCAATCCTTGCGGCGAAGAGTTTATCCTGCTGCAGAAACAGAGTCGAAAAATTCTTGATGCGGTCAAACTGTTCTTTGCTCAGGGAGGGGTTACCAATAAAAGCTTCGGTTTGTGAAAAATTCTCAAAGATGTTGATACCTACTTTCTCCGGCCTGCCAAATTTCCTGATATCTGCACCCCCGTCCGCCTTCGCATAAAAAGGAACAAGTACATCGCAGATGGCATCAATCATTTCCGGGATCAGGCGGCCGGACCTGATTACATTTGCCATCATCTGCTCTTCCGGCATACGCTTCATCCTGATGCCATATTCAGCTATATGTTTCGGGTCTGCGGCAGCTGCACCGGAAAGCATGAAACCTGTTTCTGTCTTTGACAGCGCAACAAGATCAAGATAAATGGTAGGACAGAGCCTGCGGTTTAATATGAGTTCCTGCTGACAGAAATGCTGCCTTTTGGGCAGGGTGGTAAAGTCAAGAAAGCCGAAATCAACCGGTTTTTTGAATTTATAGACATGGTCATCGGTTATGAAAACATAGGAAATATGCGTCTGGATAAGTTTGACAGCCGCAGGCGCAGGAGTATAAGCGGTCGGCTGCAGGAGATAGGTCACAAATCCAGGTAACTCTTGATTTTGCATGGCCAAACTTCCATTGTAAAGTTTTGCTTCTCGAGCACTATAAAAACCTAATGCCTCGGCGATTGACGGGATATCTGTAAACAGGTTGGCAACTCTACCAGAATAAGCACCTGCAGTAAACTGTTGATCCGCATAAACTGTCATAGAACAGAATAATTATTTTATTTCACTCGCAGAAAAAGGAATATTATCAATTGAAAAAAAGGGGGAAAAAGAGTTCAGTGGGCAGCAAACCTTACAGGAGTTTTTTATTATATGGCAAAGAAAGTCCATTTTTTACCTGATGACGTCAAGGTAAGCGTAGAGGAGGGAGAAAATCTTCTTAACGTGGCAGCTAATGCCGGCGTTTATATTCATGCATTTTGCGGTGGAGATGGTGTATGCGGCAAATGCAAGATCAAGATAGAACAGGGTGATGTTGCTGCCACCCAGGCTACCAAACTGAAAAGCTCGGAGATCGAAAAAGGTTTCCGGCTTGCCTGCCAGTCCAGGGTAATGTCCGATCTGGTTGTGCAGATACCAGAAACCATCAGGAAAGACGGGAAAAAACTCAAGCGTAAACCAAAGACCACCAGTTCAATCTCTGCCCGCTCGCTGGATGATCTCATAGGAGGCTGGGATGTTGACCCGCTTGTGGAAAAGCGTTTCTTTTCCTTAAGCAAGCCGACCATTGAAGACAACGTCTCAGACCTGCAGAGAATTACCAGGGCCATCAGCAAGGGCTGTCCCGAGTGCAGGGCACCCTCCTATGATCACCCGGAACTACTCCAGGAACTGCCCTTTATCCTCCGCCAGGCAGACTGGGAGGTCACTGCCATACTGCTGCGCGGCAAAAGGCTGGAGGAGCCGGACCGCATTGTCGCCGTTGAAAAGGGGGACACGACCAAGGCTCTCTACGGCTTGGCCCTGGATATCGGCACGACCACTGTTTGTGGCGTCCTTCTCAATCTCAACTCGGGTGAGATTGTTGCCGAGGCCTCGGAATATAATGGTCAGATCCAGTACGGAGAAGATGTCATCTCCCGTATTGTCTATTCCCAGCGGCCGGGTGGGCTGAAGGCTTTGCAGCAGAGAGTGGTCCAAACCATCAACAATGTTATCGAAGCGGTCTGCAAAAAAGCATCCATCACGCCTGACAACATCAGTTATATCATGGCTGCCGGTAACACTACCATGTCCCATCTCCTGCTGGGGCTCAACCCGAAATTCATCCGCGAGGCACCATATACCCCGACCTGCAACCAGTATCCCATAACCCGGGCGGCAGCCGTAGGAGTTTCGGCGCATCCTTCTGTCCGACTTTTCCTTTATCCTTCAGTTGCCAGTTATGTGGGGGGCGATATCACTTCCGGTGTCCATGCCTGCCAGATGCATAAAAGTCCGGAGGTGACGCTCTTTATTGATATTGGGACCAATGGCGAGATCGTGATCGGTAACCAGGAGTGGATGGTCTGTGCCGCCTGTTCGGCAGGCCCCGCTTTTGAAGGCGGCGGCATCAAGCATGGCATGAGGGCCACCAGTGGCGCCATTGAAAATTTTCATATCGAACCGGAAACCCTGGACCCGATGATTGTTACCATTAATCTTGCAAAGCCGCAGGGCATATGCGGCTCCGGTCTCATAAGTATTGTGGCTGAACTTCTGGAGGCGGGTGTCATTGACCAGCAGGGTAAATTTAACCGCAGCCTTGAGCATCCCAGGATAAGAGAGGGATATGACGGTTATGAATACGTGCTGGCCTGGGCCAAGGACTCTGCTGTTGAGGAGGATATTGTCATCACGGAAGTGGACCTTGATAACCTGATGCGGGCCAAAGGAGCCATGTATGCCGGTTATCAGACCCTCCTGGAGTCAGTCAGCATGACATTCAATGATCTGGACCGGGTGATCCTGGCCGGCAACTTCGGGAATTACATAGACCTGGAGCAGGCCATCTGTATAGGCCTTTTGCCCGACATCGGACGTGATAAATTCTATTACCTGGGCAACGCTTCACTCATGGGCGCCCAGATCAGCCTTATTGATCACAAGCGTTTTTGGGAACGTACCGTAGTGAGCAAACTCATGACCAATATGGAGCTATCTGAAAATCCGAACTTCATGAACCACTATATGGCGTCACTGTTTCTGCCGCACACCGACATGAGCTTGTTCCCGACAGTGAAAAAGAAACTGCCGGAAATAGTATCAAAATAACCATTCTCTTTATTTAAGCCAGTTGATTTCTCTGGCTGTCTGGGGGCCAATAAGAGTATAGGCCAGGCTGTCCGGTATTTTTGATTCGGATTCTGAAACTGGAATAGCCCCACCCATGATCTCGGCATAGTTCTGGGGTAGCAGCGGTTTCTGGGCCGGATCTGCATATCCTTCAGGATAGAAGGGTTGAAGGGTCTGCAGGTTATATTTATCTGTAGCACCAAGGGTATGCAGTATTTCGTGGGCAATGATAACATTATTACCCTCTGTCTGCTGCCTGCTGGCAAAAGCTTTCACCAGACATAAGTGGCCTTCCTTCAGGCCGAGAGAATGGTCGAGCCGGCTGTAGGCTTCAGGATCATAATAAAGGACAAAAACCTGGATATTGGTTAGCGGTCCCTGGTAAGTGTCATTTCTCCAGGCCCAATAGCGCAGCCGCAGACTCCACCACATGATGGTAATAATGTTCGCGCCAAAAGGGAGTGCAGGGGGGTGGGCAGCAACTTCCGGGGCCATATGAATGAGAACGGGATCAACAAGTGAAAGGCTGTAGCGTATGCCTTCATTCTGCATAAACCTTTCGATGGGCCTGAAATCTTCTTTTGACAGTCTGGCAATATAGTCAGCGGTCGCAGGACTTGCATCGGCATTGACAGGGTATATGACAATGGCTAGTGATTGATCCCAGTCAGTTGTCCGTTCATGGGTGAGATAACTGTTTGCGCCGACAAGAAAGAGAATAAAAAGAAGTATGGCGATACGGATTTTTTTAAACATGTTGGCTCATGGAGCTAAACTTTGTTGATTGTTTAGATGCTTTTTGGTACAAGCTATCTTTGAAAAAAAAGTAACTATATGCTATAGGTATATTTTCCTATATTGCTGCTGCATGGTGCCGTCGTCGCAGAGGTGTTATAAGGCGCTGTGTTTTTTAAAACTGTAGCATACATTTTCTAAAAAATCGGTTTGAATTTACCTGATAACCTTAGCACAAAGGAGAGGAGGAATGGCACAGACAGTAAAGGCAATCGCGGAGAGCATTAACATAATGGGCAAACGAAGCGGTACAGCCATGAAGGAGAGAAAACCCGAACCGATCCAGGAGATGGCTAAGGAAGAAACAGCTGCAGGGGCTGCCTATCTGGATTTGAATATTGGGCCGGCCCGTAAAGACGGCCAGGAGCTGATGCCCTGGGTTGTCCAGACTGTTGAGGCAGTTTCTGATCTGCCCCTAGTCCTTGACACGACCAATGTTGATGCCATGGCAGCCGGCTTTAAGACTGTTAAAAACAAAACCGATGCAGTATTAAACTCCATAATGGCCAGGCCAGAAAGAATGGAAGCACTTGTCCCGATTGCTGCTGAGGCAGGCTGCAGCGTAGTTGCCCTGTTATGGGGTCCGGAAGGCATGCCGCGGGATTCGAACGAAAGGGCTGCCCTGGCCGTTGACCTGCTTATGGCCCTGACAGAAGCTGGAGTTCCCAATGAAAAAATGTTGTTTGATCCCATCGCATCACCCATTACCCTGGGAGCAGACCAGACGCTCGCCGGCCTGGAATTTTTGAGTATGCTGCAGGATATTGCACCGGGGGCAGGTTCGACTATCGGTCTTTCAAATGTTTCTAACGGGGTAGCAGAACATCTGCGAAAATATCTGGACCGTACCTATCTCATAATGTTGATGAAATACGGCCTGACCACAGCGATTGTTAATTCATACGATGATGAGATAATGGCCATCTGCAAGGGCGAGAGACAGAACCTGGTTGATATGGTGCATGGCATGATGGATGGCAATGATCCTGATCCGGCATCACTTTCCGGCGCGGAACTGGAGCATTACAAGACCTATAAAGCCCTTTCAGGGCAGACGGTATTTTCGGAGTCCTGGCTGGAACTCTAACAATTAGTTGAAATCGTAAAGCCAGATTTTAAAATATGTTATAATTGACAGGGGGCCGGGATCGGCCCCCTGTTGCCTTTATGGAGAGTGTGTTTTTTATTGTTTCCTCCGCTAAAAAGTATATGTAAATGGCAGATATCCCTTCACATCATTATATATATGGCACCTGTACCGATTATATAACAGGCGAGACCATCGTTGATACCGACGATGAGCGGTGCCGACAGGAATTGGCAAAACTTCTGGTGGAGGAGAAGGGGTATGCCAAAAGTGACTTGGAGCCCCGGCTCTGTATAGAAACCCTGTACAGTGGGCAGTTTGTCTCTTCAATTATTGATATAACCGTACGTGTAAGCGGCAGGAGACTTATGATTCTGCGTTTTGGGCCCGGTTCCATCGTAACCCGGGAGCGGGCAGCAATAGCAGCCGCAAGGGTACTGGAACCTGCATATCAGATTCCTCTGGCCGTGGTAACAAACTGCAGAGACGCTGAAGTGCTTGACACTTATACCGGCAAGGTTATCAGGCAGGGCCTGGAAGGTATTCCAGATAAAAAGGAAGCTGCAGACCTGGTGAAGTCTCTGCGCTTCGAGCCCTTTGATGATGAGACAAAGAAGGACAGGGAACGCCGTATCTTAAATGCATATGACGTTGAACTCTGCTGTGCAGGGGGGCCGTGTGCTCTGCCGGGCGCCCCGGAAGGCTGACCGGCAGCAGGAAAGACCGGATGGGTATAAAATATGATTGTTTTTTATAAATATGCGTTAAGGTGGTAGCCTCTTTCCAGGCGGAAAATTTCCATTACATTGAATATAGTTTATGATTTTTAGTATTATTTATAAATATCGTGAGGAGTAGCACAGCAAATGGCACAATTAGCAAAAGACTGGTCGAAAACCAGTTGGTTAAATTATCAGGCACTGCAACAACCCAATTGGCCCGATCTTGATGAACACAGGGCGGTGCTGGAATCAATTTCACAGCTGCCGCCGCTGGTGTTCGCCGGTGAGATCAGGCGACTGAAACAGAAACTTGCCAGGGCGGTAACAGGAGAGGCCTTTTTGCTGCAGGGGGGGGACTGTGCGGAAGATTTTCAACACTGTACTGCACCGAGCATCAGGGAAACGCTGAAAGTCATCCTGCAGATGGCCATCATTCTCACCTATGCCGGCGGTAAGCCGGTAATTAAGGTCGGACGGATGGCGGGCCAGTATGCCAAACCACGCTCCGCCGATACCGAGAACGTTGACGGTGTTGAGATACCAAGTTATCGCGGTGATATGGTAAACAGCCCGGAGCCTAACTTGGAAGCACGGATGCCTGATCCGCAAAGACTGCTGAAGGGCTATTTTCTTGCTGCTGCAACGATGAATATAATGCGTGCTTTTACCAGGGGCGGTTATGCCGCACTCCACAGGGTAGATGCCTGGAACCAGGAATTTGTCAAGTCCACGCCCCTGGGACAATCATATGAAAAGCTGGCTAAACATATTGCTGATGCTATCAATTTTATGCAGATTGTCGGCATTGATACAGATACTCCGCAGTTTAACCAGGCCGAATTTTTCACCTCCCATGAAGCTCTGCTCCTTGGCTATGAAGAAGCCCTTACCCGGCAGGACTCAACAACCGGTGACTGGTATGACTGCAGTGCCCACATGTTATGGATCGGCGATCGTACCAGGCAGCTTGACGGCGCCCATGTTGAATTTTTCCGGGGGGTTCTGAATCCTTTGGGAATGAAGATCGGACCTAAACATGACATTGACGATATAAAGAAAATCATCACACGCTTAAATCCTGATAATGAAGCTGGCAGAATGACCCTAATAAACCGATTCGGAGCTGATAAGATTGACCAATACCTGCCGCAGCTGGCACGGGAAATAAAAAAGGAAGGCTTACAGGTTGTCTGGAGCTGCGATCCCATGCACGGCAACACCTATACTGCTGAAACAGGTCATAAAACAAGAAATTTCAACAACATACTGCAGGAGATCAGGTCCTTTTTCGAGATCCATTGGGCGGAAGGCACAGTGCCAGGAGGGGTCCATTTTGAACTGACCGGCGAGAATGTCACGGAATGCACAGGCGGCGGCCGTAATATTCTGGATGAACATTTGCAGCTCAATTACCAGACAAACTGCGACCCGCGGCTCAATGCTGAACAGAGCCTTGAGCTGGCCTTTCAGATAGCCGAATTGATCCGCAACTGATTCCGGTTCACAAACACGTTGATGTTTTTCCCGGCTGGGCCATAGGCCGCTTTGCGTAATTAACTACTGTTGCGGCGCTGACCGCAAAACTTCTCAGTTAGCCTTAAAAGCTTGCCTGAATAGCACCATGGCAGCAGGCTGGAATGAGAGTGAAGGTCAGCTGCCGAGAGAGAGCTTGTTGAAAGTAGTATCAGGAGGTACGGGATAATTGCCGTCAAAACAAGCCTTGCAGAAAGAATCTGAATTAACACCGGTTGCCTGGATCATGCCTTCAAGGCTCAGGTAATAGAGGGTGTCCAGGTTAAGATACTCCCGGATTTCCTCAATGGTTTTTTTTGCGGCAATGAGCTCAGTATTCGACGGGAAATCGATGCCATAATAGCAGGGACTGCGGGTAGGCGGACAGCTGATAAGCATGTGTACCTCTTTGACTCCCACGGCGCGCAATGATCTGATTCGGCTTCGCCCTGTTGTGCCCCTGATGATTGAATCCTCAATGACGACAACGCGTTTGCCTTCCAGAAAGGATCGTACCGGGTTCAGTTTCACCCGGACGCTAAAATCGCGCATTGACTGGGTGGGTTGGATAAAGGTGCGGCCCACATAGTGGTTTCTGATCACACCCATTTCAAGGGGTATGCCCGATGCCTGTGAATAGCCGATTGCAGCATAGTTGCCGGAATCGGGGAAAGGCATCACCAGGTCTGCCTCCAGCTGGCATTCCTTGGCCAGGATCTTGCCCATCTGTTTACGGCTCTGGTAAACATTCATACCAAAGATATCACTGTCGGGACGGGCAAAGTAGACATGCTCGAAGATGCAGAAGCTGTGCTTCTGTTTCGGCCAGGGAAATAATGACTTCAGGCCGGTGCTGTCGATGATCAGAACCTCTCCGGGTTCGATATCCCTGACATATTGCGCTTCCACCAGATCAAGAGCACAGGTTTCCGATGCCACGATATAGGCGCCGTTGCTCAGCTTTCCTAAACAAAGGGGACGGAATCCTCCTGGATCCCGTATTGCCACCAGCTGATCCTGGGTCATCAGGAGCAAGGA
>JAFDCT010000366.1 GCA_019312695.1 Deltaproteobacteria bacterium
AAATTATCAATGTGACCATTGGACATATTGAGTCAGATTCTGCATTACAAAACTTGAGATTCTGGCAATTTATACACAGCTTTTGCAGAAAGGGTATTCTCCACCCCCGCATTTTTCACATTTGTGTGTTGCCCTTATAACTTCCTCCTTCACGGTTAAAGACTCATTCATCTTATCTGAATTAATCAATCGGGAAAGTCAAAGTCATACCCAGAGTTTGCCGAATATATTTATCACCAAAGGATTTTCTAAAAAAACTCTCTGCCGGTTCTTGAGTACAGTGAGTGGGCATAACGTATTCCACTCCTTCCTTTTTCAAGTCAATCATCAATTGATCGTAGTATTCATCGGAGTAATAGTTTTTCTGGGGCGGGCATACATTTTCACCTGAATCCTCAATATAAACGCAGGTCCCTGGACGCAGCAACCGCGTTCCGCCTGCCACCAAGTGCACTTTGTCGACTCCGGTATAGGACTTACTCTTTTTCACAATATTTAAAATCTGTGGATGTCCGCAGCCTTGAAAAATAACAAGGCCTCGATCGGTCTTTAATATAATATGCACTTCATCAATACCACGGAGCCCACCACGCTTACGCCCGCTTCGTAGATTCTGGAAATAAATTCTGGGAGCAAATTGCACGAATCTGGTAACACTACGGAGATTAGCCTCCCAAGCAGGGTTCTTATCCCTCAACAATTGGATGACGACATCGGTCGTATAAATTGGGATATTGTTATTTTCTTCCACAATGAAACCGATTGCCTCATACATTTCCCAGTGTTCATGGGAAATAACCACTGCATCAAGGTCTTTCGGCTCAATACCCAACACCTGAAGATTATGTTTGAGGATTTCTTCCTTGCCACCGCTATTAAAGAGAATAGTCTTGCCGTCATATTTAATAAGAGGTGTAAACCCCCAAGCTCGCTTCAACCCTGCCACGGTTACTTCGCGATCTCCGTAGATGAAGGTGGCGCTTCCCTTGTTTTCCGCTGCTTGGACTTCAGTTCGGGGAAAGAGCAATAAAATTGCAAAAAAATACAGGCCTAAATAATACACCGGACAATTATTCATATAAAAGACATCTCCCTGCATAATTACTATTATTCATTGCGTGATGTCCCAAAAAATAAAGGTATTTCAAGGATGACACTGTGAGTTTCACCTAAATTGAGCGACAAATTATGTCATATTATATATTAAACATGATTCAGGTTTCATGCTACCATTACATGCCATAAACCACAAAATGGCTATTCATTTCCCCTAAATTGAGCGACAAATTATGTCATTTTAAGCGACAAATTATGTCATTTTGCATATTAAACACAATTCAGGTTTCATGCTACCATTACATGCCATAAACCACAAAATGGTTATTTGTTGGAATACCAATTTTAGCCATATTAGTATTCCCCCAAAAAAATACATAAGTATGTTTAAGTAACAACTAACGGTTTCTGCTATTTTTTCCAATCATGAAATTCATAAAGTATTAACATTACCAGTGGATATGTTGAGTCAGATTTTGCCTAAACAAACTGTAGATTGTGGCAAGTAATTATTGATTTTGTTTCTCACAACACAATACTGGCATGTTATGGCCCTTGACTAACACTTCTCCAATCAATTATATTCATCTATAAGCTTAATGGGTATATTCATATCAATCTTAGCATAGAGGGGAGCTATGAAAGCAGTTTTAAAATCTTTGGTTATAGGATTAGTAATATTCGCTTTGAGTTTTTCACCTGCATTGGCTGGTTTGGCAAAAGCTGGTGGTTTTAATTTTGAGGGTATAAGCTCTATCAAAACTTATGATACCCAAAGTTATGAGAAACAACCACGAGGGCTCATGTTTAACTTCTCATTTGGCGGGCCGGAGGATTATAAAAAGACTGAGTCCCAAGTTGCCATGCTGGACGGAACCGAGGTGTTGAGTATAGTTGGATTTGCTGCTGTTGTAGCCTTCATCTATTTAACTGTTTCCGATAGTGATGATCCCGAAACAGTTCCCATACCCCAATGATGCCCCGCCCACCGAAAACTGATCCAGTTTCTATGCTAGATGGTTAAAAATTTGCTGCCCTTTTCGGAGCCTGTTGGCTGGTTAAGTCTTTCAAAACATTCAGCATCCTCCGGGCCTTTATAGTCAGGGGCAGTTTCAACCTGCTGCTGACCTAGTGTCGCAGCCTTGTCAGCCAGGCCCTGCTGTTCATAAGTAATATCAGATTCTTCAGCACCAGAGTTCTTTTCAGAGGTATCTGTTTCTTAGGGATCTGCAGAACTCGCCCCCCGTCAAAGTAGGATCTGGTTCAGCATTGGCAGGTGAGCCGGACTCGGCTGTAATCGTAATTATTTTTTTTACAATTTCCTTATGCTGGATCGTTTCCAGCGCCCGATTAGCTTTAATAAAAAGAAAAAAGGCAAAAAAGAGTAGCAAGCAAAAGTGGTGGCATACTGCCGGCCTATTTCATTGATCATTACAACAGGAGTTGACTGGACAGCTTCATGATGAAGCTGTCCAGTCAGGATAAGACATCACAATAAACAGAGTTACGCTACCGTGATAAGATAACTAGCTCGCCCACGTTGCTCTTAAAGAGACGTAATCTTAACCCTTAAGAATAGTAAAAACTATTAAACCCTGTACAGACAAGCCTGCTATTTCTTATTCTTACGGCCTTGCAATATCATGGGCAATGCCGTGACAGTCACCGCATTTGGCAAATTTTTCGTGGATCATTGCACTGTGGGGCGTGCCGTGGCAGCCCTGGCATTCCGGCAGATGGCTGTGCTGCGGGTGGCACTTTGCACAGCTCAAAGCGGAATGCTTTGTCTGGTGATCCTGCAGCAGCTTGTAGGCCTGCTCATGACATCCGGCACAGACTTCCTTAGCCTGATCTATAGGATAGGATATCTTGAGCGGGGAATGCACCGGATGGCAGGCCAGGCAGTCGGGAGTTTCGAGAGCTGCCATGGGGCTGTGGTTCTCATGGCATTCGGAACATACAGGGATGCGACCATGTTTTTGCGAGTGACAGAAAGAACATTCCTGTTCAGTATGCTTGGAGACCTCGGCCTTCAGGCTTGCTGCTACCCCGGTATGACAAAGCTGACAGTTGCCTTCCATGTTTGTCGGGTCGGGTATGGATACCAGCGGCTGGTGCGGGTTGGCATGACAGTCAAGGCACTGCATAACAGGTTCCGCCGACCCGTGGGGCGCATCATGGCAGCTGGAACATTTGGGCATGATCTCCGCATAGTTGTTGCGCAGCGGGTTGTAGGCATGAAAAATTTCATGGCATTCGGTACAGGCCACAGTCTGGTGCCTGGCGCCGTTATCCTTGAGCCAGTTATAATGAGCGGTGTGGCACCTTGCACAATCCTGCAGAGTTAAGGGCTCAACCTCAATGGTGGTATAAATGGAGCCCTCAACTGTTTCGGCTGCAGCCGTTTGACATAAAAAAAGCCCCATAATAACGAGAACTGCCAGATTGGTTCCTCCCTGCGCAACAGAACAATAATTTTTTACCTTTGACATACTTTACCCCTCCCTCCCTCCTATGTACTTTTATCAAAAATTTAAAATCCAAAAAAAATGGCAGGAGGGTCATAGAACTGACACTCCTGCCATGTAAACATGTTTTATTTAACCAGGAAATGCGGACTCATATGGCAGCCAACACAATCAGGCATTTTCTGGTGCATGGCAGGTGCATGCGGTTCACCAT
>JAFDCT010000367.1 GCA_019312695.1 Deltaproteobacteria bacterium
CTGCCGCATTTTCCGTGGCATTAAGGGCATCGACTGCGGTTGAAAAGGGCGGGGCGTATGCCAGTTCCAGGTTACTGAAGTCCTCAATTGTTGCACCTTTGGCAATAAGGCCTGCGGCACCATGTATCCGGGCCAGGATTGAATCATTCATGGGGCCGAAGCCCTGGAGACCGAGGACCTTACGGCTGGTTTTGTCAAAGACCATTTGCAGCATGATAACAGCCTGGGTAGGAAAGAAATGCGCCCGGTCAGACTGGGCCGTTATGGCGACCTCGGCATTGTAACCCAGCTCTTTTGCAGAGGTACGGCTGAGACCGGTGCCGCCGATACAGCATTCAAATGCCTTCATGATGAAACTGCCTACCCAGCCTTCAAACCGGGATGGTATGCCGCATATGTTGTCGGCGGCAACCCGCCCCTGGCGGTTGGCCAGGGAGCCCATGGGGGCGTTATTTTTCATACCGCTGACCTGGTTTGTTATTTCCACACAGTCGCCGGCAGCATAAATACCCGGATCAGAGGTCTGCATGCGGTTATTGACCACTATGCCGCCATAAGGCGAAACCAGGAGCCCTGCCTCTTGGGCGAGCTTGCTGTTAGGCCTAACGCCAACGGACATTATTACCAGGTCGGCGTCAATCGTACGCTTCGGGGTAATGACCCGGCAGATCCTGCCCGAATCATCACCTTCAAGAGCTGTTGCTGATTCACCTGTATATACTGAAATGTTGTTGTCCTTGAGATGTTTTTCAAGCATTGCGGCAAAGGCCGGATCAACAATACGGGGCAACAATTGATCCATGTATTCCAGGACGGCGGTTTCCACGCCCCAGAGATCAGCAAGCGATTCGGCCATTTCAAGGCCGATGGCCCCGCCGCCGATGACCACCGCTTTAGATACCTTGCCCTTCGCCAGGTCGTTTTTAATGGCCATGGCCCGGTGCATGTTATTGACAACGTAAACGCCCTCCAGGTCTGCTCCGGTTATCTGCAGCCGGTTGGGTATGGAGCCTGTTGCCAGCAAAAGCTTGTCGTACGGGAGTTCATTTATTTCGCCCGTATCGAGCTGTTTCACTCTGACAGATTTGGATTTGCGGTCAATAGCCAGGGCTCTGGTCCTGGTCAGCATGGTGACACCCTTGGCATCATGAAAAAAAGTTTCGTCACGCACCACATGAAAACTGGTGGAGCGCAGTTCCTTTTCATCCGAAACATCTCCGGAGACAAAGTATGGAATACCACAGCCGCCATAGGAAATAAGACTGTCCTGGTCAACGACAACAACTTCGGCATCCGGCTGCAGCCGCTTTACCCGGCAGGCAGTTTTGGGGCCTGCCGCGACACCGCCGATTACAACAATTTTTTCAGACATAATTCCCTTGTCCTTTTATTATTTGCACTGAATAATTTTTAAAAAAAAATGGCCCAACAACAGTTACAAGAAAATATCGAGGTAATTCTGTGAAACGGGAAAAGTATAAGGAAAATTCCTTGATGTCAAATGATTCAGGTTTGTATATTATTACAATTAGGCAGTAATCTCTACGATGTGGCAGTTGCCAGCAGGATATTGTTGAAAGTAAAAGACAGACGTGGGAGGAAGGTTGAAATAAAAAAAGCCCCTGCCATAAAATTATGACAGGGGCAGGCAGGTCAAAATTATTTTTTACAGGCGCAGCCGCAACCGGAGGATTTCTTTTCTTCCTTTTTCAGCATGGTGCCGGATTCAGCACATTCAGGGCATTTTTTCGGTTTGCATCTGCCTTCTTTGGTAGCGCCACATTTTTCACATTTAAATACAGCCATTTTTGTTCTCCTTTTTTGTAAATTAATTTTTCGGTTTTTTAACCCAATAATTTCATGCGTACTGCATCATGGGAGTACGTAAAGCAGGTTTCGTCTGCCAGTTCCCGGTTTACCGTGAGTGGATTTTAATTGTATCAAATAATAATCATGGAAAATAATTTTGCCAGTATTTTGATAATTATTATTATAAGGGGTTTTCTGCCTGTTTGTTTAAAAGGGAATTTATGCTTATAGTTCTACAAGATCAAATTATAACCTTTTTATATAAAAGAGAAAAACATGTCTGAATTGCAGAAAAAAATAGTTGCCGTGAAAGGCATGACCTGTGCGTCCTGTGCAGCCAGGATTGAGAGAGTTCTCTCAGTCCAGGAAGGCATCAAGACCGCTGCGGTTAACCTGGCAGCTGAAACCATGGAGGTGGAATGGGATGAAACTCAACTCTCCGTGACTGATATTGCAGATCGTGTTGCAGAACTTGGTTTTGAACTTGAAGTGCCGGACAGCAAGACAACCCTGAATCTCGGGATAAAGGGCATGACCTGTGCTTCCTGTTCCGCCCGCATTGAAAAAGTGGTGTCAAACCTTGACGGCGTTGACTCCATGCAGGTGAATCTGGCTGCTGAAACCGGAGTGGCGGTATTCGATCCTGATAAGATAAGCAAGCGTCGGATTTTGGAAATCATAGGCAGTCTCGGGTTTGAAGCCGAGCCTTTGGTGGAGCAGGATGAGAACCTGTTGGTGAAACAGCAGCGTGAGACCCGGGAAAAACTCGGCCGCTTGAAAAAAGAGCTCATTCCAGCTTTTGGATTTGCCTTTGTCCTGCTGGTTCTTTCCATGGGCGAGATGCTCGGCATGCCGCTGCCGAAATTCCTTGACCCCCATCATAATCCCCTTAATTTTGCCCTGGCGCAGTTTTTCCTGGTTTTACCGGTCATGTGGTCCGGCCGCCGTTTTTATCTTATCGGTTTTCCTGCTTTAATCAGAAAATCACCCAACATGGATTCTCTCATTGCGGTTGGCACCGGCGCTGCCTTTATCTATTCAACCTGGAACCTCTTTGAGATAGCGCTGGGCATTGATCAAATGGCCAGGGTGATGGATCTCTATTATGAATCTGCTGCTGTTCTTATTGCCCTGGTCTCCCTCGGAAAATACCTGGAGACCCGTTCAAAGGCAAAAACATCCGATGCCATCAGCCAGCTGATGGCATTGACGCCGGATAAGGCAACACTTGTGAAAAATCCCGGGACAGAAGCGGAAGAACAGGTCCCGGTACTTGTCGCTGATATAGAGGCCGGTGATTTGATCCTGGTGCGGCCGGGAGAAAGGGTCCCGGTTGACGGCATGATAAAGAAGGGGCGTTCCAGTGTGGATGAATCCATGCTGACAGGTGAGAGCCTGCCGGTCACAAAAGAAGAAGGAGACAGGGTAATCGGCGGGACACTGAACAAGAACGGCATGCTGCGGGTCCTTGCGGAACGTGTCGGGCGGCATACAGTACTGGCCCGCATTATCAGGATGGTGCGTGAAGCGCAGGGATCCAAGGCGCCGATTGCCAATCTGGCCGACAGGATAAGTCTCTATTTTGTCCCGACTGTTATGGTTATTGCATTGCTCTCAGGCCTGGCCTGGTATTTTATCGGTGGTGCACCTTTTCCTTTTGCTCTGCGGATATTCATCGCTGTCCTGGTTATTGCCTGTCCTTGTGCCATGGGACTCGCCACCCCCACATCCATTATGGTCGGTACAGGCAGAGGAGCCCAACTCGGGGTTCTCATTAAAAGCGGCGAGGCCCTGGAAATGGCCCAAGGAGTCAATGCCCTGGTTTTTGACAAGACAGGAACGTTAACCTATGGCAAGCCCCAGTTGACTGACTTTGTAAAGACCAGAGATACGGATATGACAGAAGATAATATTCTAACCCTTGTTGCAGGGGCGGAAAGTGTCTCGGAACATCCTCTGGCAGAGGCGATTGTTCAGGAGGCCCGGGCAAGGAACCTGCAGCTGGCCGAACCGGATTCATTTGAAGCCATACCGGGCAAGGGCATAGAGGCTTCCATTGACGGTAAAAATATTCTTCTAGGCAACCGGGAGTTTATCCGGGGCCAGGTGGAAGGTTTTGACAATCCGGATATTGACAGAAGGGCGGCGGAATTTGCTGCTGCGGGCAAGACCTCCCTTTTCCTGGCCATTGATAAGCAGACCA
>JAFDCT010000368.1 GCA_019312695.1 Deltaproteobacteria bacterium
ATCAACTATCTGAAAAGGCAACAGCAGTTCGTCGGGAATAGTTTGTTCCTTAAGGTAGTACTGTCTCAGAACCTCTTCCAACACTTCATTGTCAGCACCGATTGGATCCAGAAGAAAAAATAATTGCTGCCCGCTGACTACACCTTGCCTGACATTTACAGCCGAAATCCCGACTCCAACTCCTTTCATTACATAGCCGAATACATCCATGTCCCGGTAAAGATTGCTAACTACCACCTGCTTTTCCAGGGTTTTTGTCAAGCTCTGCAGCTGATCACGGATATTGGCTGCTTTTTCAAACTCGAGCGCTTTGGATGCCTGCTGCATTTCAGCTTCCAGGTGTCCCTTCAGCTGCCTGTTTTTGCCTTCCAGAATCAGAAGAACATTATCAACCATTTTCCTGTATTCTTTTTTATCGACCCTGCTGCTGCATGGTGCCATACAACGTGCCATCTGGTAGTTCAGGCAGGGACGTTCCCTTTTTTTTATGTTTCTACCCTTGCATCTGCGTAACGGGAAAAGCCTGTTGATGATGCTCAGGGTATTGCGCATGGACCCGGCAGAGGTATAAGGTCCAAAATATCTGCTGCCGTCCTTGATACGGCGGTGGGTTTTATATACTCTGGGCCACTCTTCACCCAGGGTTACTTTTATGCAGGGATAGCTCTTGTCATCCTTTAGCTCAATATTGAACCGGGGACGATGTTTTTTGATCAGTGATGCTTCAAGTATAAAGGCCTCCTTCTCAGTATTGGTCAGGATTGTCTCAATGGCTGCGACCTTGCCAAGCATCAATGCAGTTTTAGGTGAGTCTTTTGGATTTGCTCTCTGGTATGAAGATAATCTTTTCCTTAAATTTTTTGCTTTGCCAACGTACAGGATCTTTCCTTGCCTGCTTTTCATGATATATATACCGGGCCGATTTGCCACGGTATGAAGAAAATCCCTTGATAACGGCCCGGATTCTATATCAGGGTTATTGTTTTGGGATTTGGGAGTAGGTTGTTTTTTTGTTTTTTGCAGAATCATTTATAAATACGTACAATAAAAGTTTGCATTCGCAGATCCCAGTTCAGCCGAAAAATATCAAAAATACATAAAAATCACAGCAAACTATAGTTGTTTCAGCATTGCCAACAGGTTAAATATATGCGATCATATGATGAAGAGTATCGTAAAAGCTTAACAGGTTTGGCTACGCCAGAATACTTTAGTTTAGTGATGCAACAAAATATTCACATAAAACTCTTTCATATTTCTAAGTGAATATAATGCAAACGGGCAGTACCAGAAAGCACAAAAAATGAAATTGGTCACCGCAAAACAGATGCAGGGGGTGGATCGAGAGGCGATACATACCTATAAGATCCCCTCCCTTGAATTAATGGAAAATGCAGGCCGCGGAACGGTTGAGGCTATACTTGACAGCTATGGTGATCTGCAGGGCAGAAAAATTGCAGTTTTTGTGGGACCAGGAAATAATGGTGGTGACGGCCTGGTCATCGCCAGGCTTCTTGCAGCCAGAATGGCCTGCCCCGTTGTTTTTCTACTTGTACCTGCTGCCAGTCTTAAAGGCGATTCTGCTGTTAATTTATCCCGACTGCATGAATTTCCAGTAAAAATCATCGAAGTGAATGATAATGAGGATCTGCTGCAGATCCCAACAATGCTGGAGAACAGTTGGGCCGTGGTGGATGCCATATTCGGCACAGGGCTCACACGGGTAGTATCAGAAATATTTGAGGCTGTCATAAAAATAATAAACAGATCCATCTGTCCAGTGATCGCCGTGGATATACCATCAGGATTAAACAGCGACAGCGGCATCCCTCTTGGAGTCTGTGTTCAGGCTGATATTACCGTAACTTTTGGCCTGGCAAAGATCGGCCAGGTTATCCATCCCGGACGTGACTGCATCGGGTTTCTCAAGATTGTCGATATTGGCATCCCTGAAAAGGTTCTAGCTGAAGCGGATATCCGGCTGGAACTTCTTACAAAAAAAGTCGGCTACTGGCTGCCTCCAAGGACTCCATTGGCCCACAAGGGTACATATGGCCATCTGTTCGTCCTGGCCGGGTCCCCTGGAAGAACGGGCGCTGCCTGCCTGTGCTCCGAGTCCGCCCTCCGCTGCGGCGCCGGGCTTGTTACGCTGGGGATCCCAAAGACGTTGAACGCGGTCATGGAACAGAAGCTCACCGAGGTCATGACCCTGCCCCTGCCGGGGGGAGAGGATGAAACCTTGTCTTCCGGCGGCCTGGAGGAAATCAAGCAGTTTGCCTCTTCGGTGAAGGGCCTTGCGGTCGGTCCCGGCATGGGCGTGAACAATGAGATCGGGCGTATCGTTCGAGCCCTCTGGGTCGACGTCGACCGGCCCATGGTCTGGGATGCGGATGCGCTGACCCTTCTGGCAAGGAACCCGGAGCTGCGCGGAAAGCAGTCCGCAGAGATCGTGGTGACCCCTCACCCGGGCGAGATGGGCCGTCTCATCGACAAGCCGGTCGGCTGGGTACAGGAGAACCGTGTGGAAGCGGCAAGATCGTTCGCTGAGCAGTGGGGTGTCATTACGGTATTGAAAGGGGCCCGCACCCTGACCGCAGCACCGGACGGGAGGCTGCGCATCAATCCTACGGGCAATCCGGGGATGGCCGCAGGAGGAATGGGTGATGTCCTGACCGGCATGATCGGTGCGTTTCTTGTCCAAGGGTTCGAGGCCTATGACGCTGCTTCCCTGGCCGTTTGGCTCCACGGAGCTGCAGGAGATCGAGCCGCACAGAACGTCGGCCCCATCGGATTTCTCGCCTCAGAAGTTATGCAGTCCCTGCCTCACCTGTTCCGGGAAATCATGGAAGAA
>JAFDCT010000369.1 GCA_019312695.1 Deltaproteobacteria bacterium
AATAGGTAAGCTGGCCGTTGCACCAGGGACATATCTCAACCGGACAGCCCAGGGTATGGAATTCACCCTCGGCAACCTGGCATGACGGGCAGAGGTTAGCGTCAGCTGTAACCGGCAAATACTCCTTCAGCTTTTCCGGCTCCCTGGTTAAAGCCAGAACCTCTCTGTTATCCGTGTAGCCGAAAAAATCCAGGAGCTCCCGGTCAATAATGCCCTCAGCCATTGTACCGATTATATGGGCGGCTTCATTATTAACCACATAAAGGTAATGCATACCGTTGCCGGTGGAGACGCAGATGAGGAATACTCCCTGCCTGCGGGTCAGCAGACGTAAACCCTGGACTGAGTCATCCCTGCCTTCCGGCAGGTGGATATAGAAACTGTGCAGCAGGTTCAGGGCAATGATATCAGTTTCATACTTTTTCAATAAGGATTCAGCTGTCTCAACCTGATCTTTCGGCACAGCATACTTCATGAGAAACTGTATATCTTTCTTGCAGTCTGACAATGTTTTCGGGATGTCCATCTACCTTTATCCTCTTCTTATAATACGCTTTTGATTTGTTCATATGGCGGTAGACTTTTCAATTGCTTCGATCCAACGCCTGGTTTCCGCCGCAATATCCTTTGCCTTGGTCAAAGCCGTCACCACGGCAATACGACGTACTCCCAAGGCCGCCAAATCTTCAACATGTTCGAGCTTTACCCCTCCCATCACGGTAAACGGCAAGTCGCAATGCATGCTAAAGGTTCTGACGGCATCCGGCCCCAGGAAAGGTGTGAGATTCTTCTTTGTTTCCGTCTGGTAGAGCGGCCCGATATTAAAATAGGATGCGCCCCGCTCTTTCGCGGTCGCGGCCTGCTCCGGCCTGTTGCATGAAACGCCGATAAGCAGGTGGGGCACCAGTTTCCTCACTTCCCGGGCCGGCAGATCAGTGTTGCCGAGATGCACCCCGTCAGCTTCTGTTAACAGAGCAATATCAACGCGATTGTTGACTATGAATAGGGCTCCGGCCTTCCAGGTCTTTTCTCTAAAAACCAGGGCCTTCTGATACAGGGTCAGATCATCAGAATATTTATCCCTGAGCTGTACTATTCTGGCACCGCCTGCCAGTATGGCTTCAAGCCATTCAATGTCTGAACGGCCATTGGCAAGCGGTTCGCAGGATACAGGGTAGATGGTGACCTTATCACGGAAGAAAGCCACCTTTTCATCATAATTCGCTTCTTTTGGGAACATCAATTATCTCTTGCAGAATCTGAATGATTATCCGGCAGTATATTAGCCGGCTCCGCTGTGATTTTCTATCGACAGAATCTTGCCTTAAACCGATATATTTCAGCGGGGTTGCTTATTGTAAAAAATTTTTACGATTGCATGAATTTTCCCTTCATTTTATAGTAATTAATTTGTACTCAAAAGTCATCCCGGACAACAAAATTATTACAGCAGGGCCAACCTCCCTGAAAAGGTAAAGCTTTAGGCTGGAACAGCCTGCAAATTTCACATTTATAGTATTTTCTGTGTTATTTCTCCGCAGAACAGACAGAAAAGGTTAAGGCAAATGATTGATAAGTTTACTACAGATAAAACGGCAGAACTGGTCATTGAAGGCCAAAAGTATTCACTCCCCATTATTGAAGGCTCTGAGGGAGAAAAGGCCATTGACATCCGAAACCTGCGCCAGGATACTGGATATATTACCCTGGACAAAGGGTATATGAATACCGGATCCTGCACCAGCGGGATAACCTATCTTGACGGCGCCAAAGGTATTCTGAGTTACCGGGGTTATTCAATCGAGGATCTGGCAGAGAACTGCTCCTTTGTTGAAGTGGCTTACCTACTCCTGCACGGCCATCTTCCCACAGACGATGAATACCAGCATTTCAGCTACCTGCTTGGCCGCTTTGCCCTCATCCATGAGGACATGATCCACTTTTTCGACCATTTTCCTCCCAATGCGGCTCCAATGGCTATTCTTTCTTCCATGGTCAACTCGCTCTCAAATTTCTATCCGGAGATGACTGAAAACCCTCTTGAAGATATTGATATCATGGCCACGCGCCTTATCTCCAAGGTACGGACCATTGCCGCCTTTACCTATAAAAAATCAATGGGCTCACCTCTGGTTTACCCTCGGCATGATCTTTCATACTGCGCCAACTTCCTGAACATGATGTTTGACTCACCGGTCAAACCTTATGCGATAAATGATGATGTGGTCAGAGCCCTGAACAAGATTCTCATACTGCATGCCGACCACGAACAGAACTGTTCCACTTCCACAGTGCGTCTCGTGGGCAGCGCCAGGGTTAATCTCTACGCCTCTATTTCAGCCGGTATCAGCGCTCTCTGGGGCCCGCTGCATGGCGGTGCCAACCAGGCGGTTGTTGAGATGCTGGAAGACATATACGAATCGGACGGGGATTACCAGAATTACATCAACCGTGCTAAGGATCCCAGTGATCCTTTCCGGCTGGTTGGCTTTGGCCACAGGGTTTACAAGAGCCACGACCCGAGGAGCAGGATAATCAAAGCAGCCTGTGATGAAGTGCTGGATACACTGAAGGTTTCCGACCCGCTGCTGGACATTGCCAAGGAACTTGAGGAGGTGACCTTGAATGACGAATTTTTCATTGAGCGCAATCTCTACCCGAATGTTGATTTTTACAGCGGTATCATCTACCGCGCCATTGGGATACCAAGCAACATGTTCACGGTTATGTTTGCCCTGGGCCGGCTGCCGGGCTGGATTGCCCAATGGAAGGAAATGTGGGATGACCCGGACTGGCGTATAGGCAGACCGCGTCAGATCTATATAGGCCCTAAACGCAGGCCTCTTACGCCCAAGGAAGAAAGGAAAAAAAGGGAGTCAGATACCTAGGCCGCTCCTTTTTCAAAAAACCGGGGCCAATTCCTATGTGTCCTTTTCTTTTTTTAATGGGTAGTTGTTGCTGATAAACTCAATCTCATCTGCCCTGGTATGCACTTCACCATCAAGTTTTGCCTCCAGCAGATGAGTCAGGATGGTCTTATAGATCGGACCGCTCCTGTAACCCATTTTCTGAAGGCCAGCCCCCTGAATGTAGGTTTTATAGTGGCGCAGATGGGTGACAAAGTACGAAACAGCTTTCTTGGCTGTTTTTTTCTTGGCCATGGCGATAACATACAGCAGACTCTCAGGGCTGCGCTCCTGGAGAAGCCAGTAGATCTCACTGTTGCTCAATCTCCTGTTACGGCCTAATTCCTTCAGAATCTTGTCGATGGCCTCCTTTTCCCTCAGTACCTCTCTCTTGAGCCGTTCCGAAAATTCAAACTTCATGCAGAAAACCTTCAGGGCACTGTAGTTTGAGTATGCCAGAATAGCGTAAAGGTAAACAAGCCACTGCCGACAGGGTTCATCCAGATACAGTAGTTTATACCAGGACATGGCCCGCTGGGTTTCGGTTAAAATCCGTTCCATGCGCTTATCAAATCGTAATTCCGGCAAAATGAATTTGAGCAGATCAAATTCAGCCATTCTACGGATGGCCGGGATAGGGTTTTCTTCAGTAAAGATAAGTTGAAGTTCCGCGAAACAGCGGCGGCCGAAAAAACGGTTGAACAGGTTCATTTTCACCGCATTTTTCAGCATCTTTTCCGTATGGATGCCGATGGTGAATCCCATTCGTTGTTCAAACCGAATTGCCCTGAAAATGCGGGTCGGGTCCTCCACAAAGCTTAAGTTATGCAGTATGCGTATGCGGCGTTCTTTTATGTCGCTCTGGCAGTTGAAGAAATCGATCAGGGTGCCGAACCTGTCCGGGTTCAGGTTAATGGCCATGGCATTTATGGTAAAATCACGGCGGTACAAGTCAAGTTTCAGGGATGACAGTTCAACTGTCGGCATGGAGGCTGGATACTCATAATATTCGAGCCTGGCGGTTGCCACATCAATATTGAATCCATCGGGCATGATGACCAGTGCCGTGCTGAATTTTTCATGGGTCCGGACCTTGGCGCCAAAGTGCTTGGCCAGCTTCTTGGCAAATTGAATGCCGTCGCCCTCCACCACAATATCCAGATCAAAATTCTTTATGCGCAGAAGCAGATCACGGACAAAGCCCCCAACCGCATAAGCGGTAAATCCGTTTGTTTCTGCCACTTCACCGATTGTCCGCAGGAGCACAATGACTTCCTTGTTCATAATCTCGACAATGAGGCTGTTAACATTCCTGTGCCGCTCCTCATATGAACGGTCATCAGAGATCAGCAAATTTTTGGGCTGATGAGCCGGATCATTAATCAGCAGATTAAGCAGGTCGGTCCGGGTAATAACTCCCTGCAATTCCTCTTTGTCAACAACCGGGATCAAACGCTGGCGGTTTTCAATGATCAGTTCCTGAATATCCCCCAGAGATGCTGTGCTCGGCAGGGTGGCAACATCCGTTGTCATGTAGTCACTTACAGGCAGATCTCCCAGGTTATGAAATATTGCCTTCTCAGCCACCCGCCGAGAAATGATTCCGAGAAGCTTCGATTTATTTTGAACTACCGGCAGCACGGTTATACTGTACCGGGTCAGGACCTGGTTGGCGTTTTTTATCGATATGTCAGGCGGCACCGTAATAACCGGATGAGACATCAATTCACCGGCCAGACTCTGCGGACGCACATGTTTGTTGAGAAGGCGGACAAGCTTCTCCTCTGCTTCCACCATGGTCATCCGTTTCACTGTAGCTGAGGCTGCCGAGGCATGACCGCCGCCGCCAAAATCCCTGGCGATCTCTCCCACATTGACTTCCGGCACCCGGCTTCTGGCAATGAGATAGATCCTGTCCTCCATGCCTGCAAGGGCAAAGAGGACATTCAGGTTCTCCATTACCATGAAGCGCCTGACCAGTAGAGCGAATTCGTCCACGTATTCAGAAAGGGCGAGCTTGGCAACAGTAATATCAATATTCTGGATTGTATAGGTGATT
>JAFDCT010000370.1 GCA_019312695.1 Deltaproteobacteria bacterium
CCGGGTTGGCCAAATATATTATTGAAAAGGGCTCCATTGCAATTGACGGCACCAGTCTGACCGTTAACAGCTGCGATGATGAGAAATTTTCCATTGTGGTTATTCCCCACACCCTGGAAGTCACCCTCTTGGGAACACTGCGGGAAGGCGACACAGTAAATATTGAGGTTGACCTGATTGGTAAATATGTGGAAAAAATGCTACAGGCAGAAGCAGCTGAACCGAAGAAGTCCCAAGGGGGCATCAATCAGGAGTTTCTGACCAGGCATGGATTCATGAAATAACTGCAGGCCAAGGTTTGTATCCTTGCTGCACATTGAAGGTATTGATTAATGGCAGTTTCCAGAATTGAAGATGTGATCGAAGATATCAGGGCCGGCAAGATGGTCATCCTGGTTGATGATGAGGACCGGGAAAATGAGGGTGATCTATGCATGGCTGCCGAGTCGGTAACACCCGAGGCTATTAACTTTATGGCCAGGTACGGCCGGGGGCTCATATGCCTGACCCTGGACCGGACCCTCGTTAAAAAATTACACCTGCCTATGATGGTTGAGAAGAACAGGTCCCCCTTTGAAACAGGTTTCACGGTGAGCATCGAGGCCAGAACAGGAGTGACCACCGGTATTTCGGCCGCCGACAGGTCCAGAACGATCCAGGTAGCTGTTGATCCTGAATCCAGACCTGAAGACCTGGTGAGTCCCGGGCACATCTTTCCGTTACGGGCCCGGAAAGGTGGGGTATTGGAGCGGACAGGCCAGACAGAGGGTTCTGTTGACCTGGCACGCCTAGCTGGTATGAGGCCTGCCGGAGTGATATGTGAAATCATGAAGGATGATGGGACAATGGCCCGTATGCCTGACCTGGAAGAATTTGCCGCTCAGCATGACATGAAAATTGCCACCATTGCCGATCTGGTCGCCTATCGGCTGCGTCGTGACACTCTAGTGCACAGGGCCGTGGAAGCCAGGCTGCCCTCGCATTTCGGCGGGGAGTTCAGGGCCATTGTCTATTCAAATGATGTTGACAAGCACGAGCATCTTGCCCTGGTAAAAGGTGACATTGACCCGGAAAAAGAGATCATGGTGCGGGTCCACTCCGAATGCCTTACCGGCGATGTCTTCGGCTCCGACCGCTGTGATTGCGGGGCCCAATTGCAGGAAGCCATGCGTATGGTATCCGAGGCAGGTACCGGGGTTATTCTCTATATGCGCCAGGAAGGCCGCGGCATTGGCCTGATCAACAAGCTCAAGGCCTATGCCTTGCAGGATAATGAAGGCCTTGATACAGTAGATGCCAACCAGGCACTCGGTTTTAAGCCTGATCTGCGGGATTATGGTATCGGCGCCCAGATATTAAGGGACCTGGGAGTGCGTAAGATGTGCCTGCTCACAAATAACCCCAAGAAGATCGTCGGACTTGAAGGTTATGACCTGGAAGTAACCAGTCGGTTGCCCATTGAAATAAAACCGCTGCCGGAAAATATATCGTATCTGAAATGCAAAAAGGACAAGATGGGGCACCTCCTCAACCTGCCGGAAAATACCGAATTATAATGTAAATAGAAATACTTTGGGGTATACAGCCAGTTCAGAAATTGAATGATCAGTGATTGAACAAGGAGAAAATACATGGCGACATATATTGAAGGAGATCTGCAGGCCACAGGAAAAAAATTTGGTATCATTGTTTCCCGGTTCAATTCATTTGTCTCGGAACGGCTTTTGGAGGGAGCGCTGGATACCCTGGTCAGGTCCGGGGCTGAAGAAGGGGCTATCGATGTGGTCCGGGTGCCGGGTGCTTTTGAAATACCGATAATGGCACAGAAAATGGCAAAATCGGGTAATTATGATGCGATCATCTGCCTTGGTGCAGTTATCCGGGGTGCCACCTCTCATTACGATCTCGTTGCCAACGAGGCTGCCAAGGGAATTGCCCAGGTCGGCCTTGATTCCGGGGTCCCGACAATCTTCGGGGTTCTCACCACAGACACCATTGAACAGGCCATTGAGAGGGCAGGTTCCAAGGCGGGCAACAAGGGAAGCGAGGCTGCCCTGACCGCAGTTGAAATGATAAACCTGCTGGGCCAGATTTAGTCGGGGATCACCAATATCATAGATGGGTACCAGGCGTAAATCCAGGGAACTTGCACTGCAGGCCTTATACCAGGAGGAATTGGCAGGCCGGGCCGGCCTATTGGATTTTGAAGAGTTCTGTACCCATTTCCAGGTAGCTAAGAAAGCAATTCCCTATGCCCGGAACCTGCTTCAGGGGGTGCAGGACAAAAAGGATGCGATCAATCGGTTGATAAGCAGATACGCGGAAAACTGGCGTCTTGAAAGAATGTCAGTCATTGATCGCAATATTCTGCGACTCGCTGTTTTTGAGCTGCACTATCAGGATGATGTGCCAACCAATGTGGCGATCAATGAAGCAGTAGAGATAGCCAAGCGTTTTTCAACAGATGATTCCGGACCGTTCATCAACGGCATACTAGATGGTATGGCCAAGGATCAGGCTTCCGGTGTGGCAGATAACTCTAAAAAGGCTTGAGTAAAAACAGGACAGATTTTTTTGTCGGCATCGGAAAAACACGATGTGGACAGGTATTACACCCGTAATATATTGATAGTTTTTGGCCCTGTTAATAATGACAACGATACGGTTTACTATTTCATCTTGTTTGCATGGCAAAAAATACTAAAAAGCAGGAGGGGCCCAATTTTGGCCAGGAAGCAATAGCCGTTACCGGGCTGTTTGCGGCAGTCTTTCTGCTCCTGTGCCTTATAAGCTATTCTCTGCCGATACAAAGCGCTGCCGCATATACTGCAGCAGCAAACTGGTGCGGCACGGTCGGCCATCTTACTGCCTGGGCACTCATGTCGCTGCTTGGTATCAGTTCCTTCTGGTTTATTATCCTTTTGGTATTCTTCTCGGTCCAGTTTTTCTCCAGCACTTCTGATTTTGAACGTCTGCCCCTCATCTTTCTTGGCAGTATCGGCATTTTCATTGCCAGCAGCAGTCTGCTGGGTATCATGTATCCTGCCGAAGGAGATTATATTGCCATTTTTAACCGTTATTATCCTGCTGGCGGCCTGGCCGGGAGCTGGCTGGCGCATTTTCTTAGAACCTATCTGGGCATGCCGGGTGCGATTTTAATACTCCTGCTCGTGTTTATCTTCTCACTTATGCTTGCCGTCCGCTTCTCACGATATTTTGTCGGCAGGAAATTCCTACGGGCAGCATACGGCCGTATTGGTGAAGGCTATTTTCAAAAAAACGGAACTAAGGCCAAAAAAGAAAAGCCTGTAAGGGATATGATCAGCGAACCACGGATATCAACGCCTATTCCAAGCGTGAACGAGCCGGTCCGAATGGAAGAGACAGCAGGAGAGGAAGAGGAGGATTTCCAGGTTTTGCCAGTGACTTCAGGCGAGTACCGTCTTCCGAACATCG
>JAFDCT010000371.1 GCA_019312695.1 Deltaproteobacteria bacterium
ACGGGTGGTATTTTTATATAGGCTTTTTTGACCTGGCAGAGCAAGGCATAAATGGCCACGGTCTTGACAGCGGAATCAGCAGCAGTCTCTGCCGGTTGGCTGAAGGCTGCAAGGACCTGTTCATAAAGGGCTCCCGGTCCGCTGCTTAAGGACGGTTCTCCCGTGCCGAACATTACCTGACGGACCAGGTCTTCAACCATTTTGGAATGGAGCGGCAATTGGCTCTGATCTGGACGCAAAAAAGCGAGATCTGCGCGGATTCTGGCGGTATCACGCCAAAGTCCCGGGAAGACGGCAGCTAGATAGCGCGATATCCTCCGGGCTTCGGTTACCGTATAAATATCCTCGGCCAGGTCCGGATCCGGAAAAAGAGTGAAGAACCGATCAAGCTGGATTGGTCCGGGAACAGAACCAGCGCCATATGTCTCTGTAAGCGTTTTAATGGTTGGCGCACTGGCCGGTAGAACGAACTCATATGTTTTCCGTAGGAGAAAGCACAGCTGGAAGGTAATGATCAATTTATAGAGGAGAAAGTTGTCGTACTCTGAAGTGCAGAGTGACAATTTATTCGGGATATAAATATATTCAGTATCTGTGGATATTTGAGGACCTGCTGCCAGGATGACCTTGCGTTCCATTATAGACCGGGCATACGTGGTGAAACTCTTTTCAGCATCACTGAAATTAAGACCGGACTCGCCGCGGATGCGGCAGAGAAAGTTGGTTTCTACATCGGCCATGAAGTGCTGCGCCGCACGCAGGCCATCTTTTTCATAAATATCGAGCAATTCACCGACCCACTGTACCATGCGATCAGTTTCCAGACAATCAAGCGCTCGTCCGGCTGCGGCGAGATAGGAATAGCAGAGGGAGTGGCTCACCGGCCAGATGGCAGGTACATGAGAAAGAACGAGCTCCTGGTTTTCTGAAGGCAATTTTGTGATATGTTCAAGATGTTCTTCAATTTCCCAGCCATTGGGGGGGTGTGAAGGGATCACCTCAAAGAATTTTGCCTTCAGCTTTGCGATATTCATGAATAGCTTCAATTAATAGAGGGAGTTGACCATCTCATTTATGGAGGCCAGCAGTTCATGATCGTCAGTCAGGGTTTCGCTGATAGCAGCACGGCAGGCGCGTCTTGGTTCCATGCCGTGTTGCATGAGTTTGCCTGCATGGATCAAAAGTCTTGTACTTGCCCCCTCAGCCAGACCGGCGTCCCGGAGGTTTCTGGTCATGACTCCCAGGCGGACAAGTGACTCTGCAGTAACCCTGTCAATTCCAGACTCATGCTGGACGATATCTGTTTCCAGTTCCTGGCCGGGATAGTTGAATTCAATTGAAATAAAACGCTGGCGGGTAGACTGCTTGAGATCCTTGAGCACGCTTTGGTAACCGGGATTATAGGAAATTGCCAGCATAAACTCTGGGGGTGCATGAATGAGTTCCCCAAGTTTTTCAATGGGTAGTGCCCTCCTGTCATCAGCCAGGGGATGGATAACCACTGTTGTGTCCTTGCGGGCTTCGACAATTTCATCAAGGTAGCAGATAGCTCCGCCCCTCACGGCCATGGTAAGCGGCCCATCTACCCAGACAGCCTCTCCCCCCTTAATAAGAAAGCGGCCCACCAGGTCGCTGGTGGACAGGTCATCATGACAGGCTACAGTTACAAGCGGGCGTTTGAGCTTCCAGGCCAGGTGCTGCATGAAACGGGTTTTGCCGCAACCGGTCGGACCCTTTAACAGCAGTGGGATTTTATGTTCATAAGCTGCTTTAGCTATTACCAGTTCATCTCCTTGTGCCAGATAGAAGGGTTCTGAATTGATCAAGTATTCTTGCAGATGCTGCATTGTGCCTCCAGTAATTATTTTTGAAAAAACAGTAAGAATGATTTTCATGTTTTACAACGTTGTCATCCCATATATGATGGAAGAACTGCAAAAGTGGGCAGGAAAGCCCATCTCGCTAGTCCCACAATGTGATATTTAACCATATGATTTTCTTTAATGTTTCCTGGCAATATTCCCTATGCAGTGAAGAATATTCTCTGTTTTTTATTATGTCCTGGATAGTTTTTCGCCAGGAAGTTCCAATTTCTGCAGCGCAGCATGTATCGACAAATAGTATATATTATATTGAAATTAAAGAAAATTTTAAAAAAAATTGTAGGGAAGTGCATAATGGCACGCTTTTTGGATTAATACATGGTGATGACCGGTACAAGTTTTTATGAATATTAATTAAAATTTTTATGATTGGAGGTTTATTGAATGAGCATGAAAAAGTATTTAGCAATAGCAGCCCTTGTCGGGGCAATAGGATTAAGCGGTATTTCTATGGCCGATGCCCGCGGATATTATGGTGTCGGTCCCGGTAATTGTGGCGGGAGCAGATACTGTGACAACTGGAATACAACTGACAAAGATAATGAAAAGGCTTCTGCCTTTTTTGAGGAAACTAAAGAGACCAGAAAGGCAATCGTTGTGAAAAGAAGTGAGCTTGATGCCTTGATGCTGCAGGATAATCCTGACGAGAATAAGGTAGCTAAACTTACCGGCGAGTTGTTTGACCTGCAAAACAATTTAGAAGAAAAAGCAGAAAAAACCTTTGGAGGTAATACCGGTTATGGATATGGTCCTGGCCCGGGTTATGGCAACTGCGGCAGGCGCGGCGGCTGGTAATAATATTTCTTCTTTACATCAAAAAGCGCTCTCGAATTAACGGGAGCGCTTTTTTTATATCCTTTTTCCCAGAGTAAATCTCCTGGCATTTTCGTCGAAATGCATACTGTTATAAAAAGGACATTCCTGACAATCTTCATGTTTGGAAGTCTGCAATACCTTGACACGGTCACAAAAAGTGCCAATGACATTGGCACACTGCTGGCCATGAAATGGATAAGCCGGACACACGCCGAATTTATCCACGTTCTCACCACCTGCCTCCCGGCCGCACCGCATAAGTTCCCAACAGCTAAGTTTTTTTAAAGGCCATATCGGGCATCATTAATACGCTGCGAAATGTTGATCAATAGTTTGGTAAAACACCAATTAAGGTACCTGGCTTTATGACCAAATAAAAAAAATTTTTGGGGAATTTCCCATTTGAGCCCATACAAGGTTTATTGTCGAAGTTAAAAAAATTACCACAAGGTGGTGGTTTATCCAGTCTATAAAAAAAGTTTTTCAATCATTATTTCAATTGTGTTCAGCCGCGATTTTCAACTTCAGCATTTTGAAATAAAACCGGCTGCAATCTCCCACGAAACAGCAGCCTGTAGCTGAATGTTCGATCAGTAATTATAAGGCTCAGGTACATATTTCATTACGGAACCATAACCTATTATTATGCTTTTAAAAATGTATTGCTATATAAAATTACATATCAGGCATAATGGTTTTTAAAAAGATAGGGTTTTGCATGGCACGTTTTTTGCTCAGTCATTAGTGCGAGCATCAATTTGTGCATGCCTTGAGTGCATCAACTGCACAGCAGTTAAAAACAGCGAAGAAACAGGAGGGTGTATACAATGACTGAAATGGCAAAAAAACATCATGAACGTGATATGGTTACTCTGGGTATGGCTTTTATGGGGTTTCTCATGGGTGTTGGTGCCATATGCGGAATCTGGTTTCTCTCGGGTTTGCTGCAGGTACTATCAAAATTAATGGGTTAGTTCCTCTCATACATTTTTTCAGTTGGGCTTAGGAGGGTGAGTCCTACTAAGGGGTGGATATCATTGCAATACGATAATTCACCCCTTGCTTTTTGGGGTGTCTCCGTGCCACATGTACATTCATTAATACCCTCAGCCCTGTTTGTGTTTCTCACAGTCTTTCCAGATCCAGGGGACGATTTATATTGCTGAATACCAGAAGTCCGCCGGGAACCTTTCGCAGTTCAGTCTCACCTACCTTTCTGACAGATAATTTTTCAGCAAGTTCTTTCAGCTTTACGTCCCCAATTTTAAGCTGTATCGCAATTCTTGCCAGTGCAGTTTTATGATACAGGCCGCA
>JAFDCT010000372.1 GCA_019312695.1 Deltaproteobacteria bacterium
CTGGTCATGATCATCGACACCGGCAATTTTACGGTAGGCAATATAGCGCTGGGATGTATCAATAATGTATTTCTCAGGAATGTAAGCCGAGATCAGTAGGTTTATCTCTGGTTCAATAGTTTCAGCAGGCGTTTCCGCACTATCTTTTCTCTTAAGGTCCGATACCGTGTTTTGGAGAAGCTCCAGGTAAAGATCATAGCCGACGGCTGCGATATGACCGCTCTGAGAAACTCCTAGGATGTTGCCGCCGCCGCGTATCTGAAGATCGTTCATGGCAAGCTTGAAGCCCCCGCCGAGTTCGGAGTGATCAAGAAGGGCGCGGAGCCGTTCCTTGGCCTCCTTGGCAAGCCCATCAAGGCTGGGGACCAGAAGGTAGGCATAGGACTGTTCACTGCTTCTGCCTACCCGGCCTCGCAGTTGATGGATTTCAGCCAGGCCCAGCCTGTCGGCCCTGGTGATGATAATTGTATTGGCACTTGAAATATCCAGCCCGGATTCGATTATCGTGGTGCAGATCAGTACATCAATTTCCTTGTTTACAAAACGCACCATGATCTCTTCAAGCTGTTTTGCAGGCATCTGGCCGTGGGCCAGAGCTATCCGCGCTTGGGGGGCCAGTTTTTTCACCCGGTGCGCCATTTCTCCGATTGACCGGACCCTGTTATGGACAAGGAAGGTCTGGCCGCCCCGCTGCAGCTCCCTGGTTATGGCCTCTTTGATGACCAGTTCGTCGTAGCGTGCCACAAAGGTCTTTATCGGGCGCCTCAATTCAGGCGGCGTGTTGATCACCGAAAGATCCCTGATGCCGAGAAGGGAGAGCTGTAAGGTCCTGGGGATCGGGGTGGCGGTCAGGGTGAGGACATTGACCTCGGCCTTGAAACGTTTGATTTTTTCCTTATGGCTTACGCCGAAGCGGTGTTCTTCATCAACGATGAGCAACCCGAGCTTCTTAAACTGCACATCTTTGGAAAGAAGCCTGTGGGTCCCGATGAGTATATCAAGCTTGCCGGTCTTCAAATTGGCCAGAATTTTCTTCTGTTCTGCCCTGGTCCGGAACCGGTTGATGCTTTCCACCTGCACCGGGAACCCGGCAAACCGCTCCTGAAAAGTCGTTGCATGCTGTTCTGCCAGGACAGTTGTCGGCACCAGCATGGCAACCTGAAAACCATCTTCAATCGCCTTGAAAGCAGCCCTGACAGCAACTTCTGTCTTGCCATACCCGACATCGCCGCATATCAAACGGTCCATGATCTTTTCTGAGGTCAGATCTTCAAGCACCTCTGTAATGGCCTTATGCTGCCCGGCAGTTTCATCATAGGAAAATGATTCTTCAAGTTCATGGAAGAGTTCACCTGGATGGGAGAAAGCCAGACCCTGCTGCATCTCCCTTTTGGCGTAAAGTTTTAACAGATCCTGGGCTACCTGCCAGACTGATTCTTTGATCTTCTTTTTCGTATTAAGCCATGTCTTGGTTCCCAGCTTGTCCAGCTTGGGCGTTTTGTCAGAGATCCCTTTATATTTACTGATGGCACGCAAACGGTCCACAGGAACATAGAGCTTGTCATTTCCCTGGTAATGGATTTCAAGGAAATCGTTGGTAATGTCTTTCAGGGTTAAAGTTACCAGTCCCTGGTAAACACCCAGACCGTGTTCGCGGTGAACCACTATGTCATCCCGATTGAGTTCGTCAAAACGAAGCTGCTCTTCTTTTGCAGGTCTTCTTTTTTTTCTGGGACCGAGCCGCCGTTCTCCGAAGAGTTCGCTTTCGGAGATGACATGCAGCTGCAAACCGGGTTTCAGTTCAAGATCAAAACCCTCAGATAAAGGCTGGGTTACTAAAAGAACTGTTGAAACATTCTCCTCGTTTTGCAGGCCTGATAACTTGACAGGTGCGTCAGAAACAAGGACTGAAATATCATAATGGTCCAACAGTTCAGCAAGATGACCGGCATGGCGCGGTGAACGGCAGGCTATTGCTACTGTTTCAGCCTTGGCGCACCATTCCTTCAGCTTGGCGGCAAGTGGCAGGAGGAGCCCCTTCTGTTTCCGTTGCAGATCCACCTCCTGTTTGAGGAGCAGATGGTTTTTTGAGGTAAAGGAAAACAGCGGGATATCTCTGCTGCCATTGTCGATTAAATCAACTGCCTTTAGCCGGGTAAAAAAGTTCAGCTGCTCAGCAAGATTATCAGGAGAAATAAAGACAGTATCGGGTGGCAGTGCCGGCGTTCTTGCGGCAACAGATTCTTGATAATTTGCCTGGATCCGTTCCCATGATAAATCCACTGAACGCTGTATTTCAATTGGCTCAGCCATGAAAATCACAGTGTTTTCAGGCATGTATTGCAGAGGGCAGGGGCAGTCAGGCAGATCACTGTAAAAAAGGGGCAGGAAAAACTCAATACCGGGAAATCTTCGGGCTGAAGCGATTTTCTCCAGCAGGGCATCCATTTTATCAGAAGGCCAGTTAAGAGTTTCCGCCATTTTATGGAAACGGGAAAGTATCCTGGCATAATCAGGAGAGGCAACATTTGAAAAGAGAATATTACTGGCCGGAAGAATGACCGCTTCATCTGTTTCAGCAATGGAGCGCTGTGAAATGGGGTCAAATGTTCGCAGTGATTCAACAGTATCACCAAAAAAATCAAGCCTTAGAGGGTTTTCGTATCCGGGTGGGAATATGTCCACTATGCCGCCCCTGACAGAAAAATCACCAACAGCCTGGACCAGAGCAACATTTTCATAGCCAAGATCAGCCAGCCTCCGTATCAGGCTTTCCTGTTCAATATCTTCACCCCGCATGATCAACTCGGCTGATGAGCCGAGCTTGCTTTTGGGCATGACCCTGCGCAGGAGCGATTCACATGAGGCCACCAGAATCGCAGGCATCTCCTCAGTCAGGAGCCTGTATAGTACATTGAGCCGTTCTGCAACAGTAGCCTGGTCAGGTGACAGGGGGGTATAAGGGGGGATATCAAACCCAGGGTAGAGGATAACAGGCAGGGAGGAAAATAGGCTGATATCCTGGGCTGCAAGCTCTGCCTGGCGTTCCGACGGTGCTATAAAAAGCAGATGTCTTCCGGTCCTGCGCGCGATTTCGGCAGCGGCGAGGGCATAGCTGCCCCCCTGCAATCCGCTGAGATTGATTAGTTTATGGTCTGCTAAAAATCTGAGGAGTTCGTCCATCAGGGCACAAAAGGAGTGTGTGCAGCATATAGCTCCGACAAAAGAGGAGAATGCCTATGAATGACTGCGGGATATACTGTGTTTAAGCATTGATAAACAAAGGATACACCAGGTTAAAAATTCCCGCCCATGCTGAATTCCCAGTTGCTTGAATCTTCACCCGGTTCAGGATCGATGACATAACCCCATTCAAGGCGCATTGGGCCCATGGGCGATAACCAGCGCAGTCCTGCCCCGACACTTTGCTTTATATCGCTAAAATCCCATTCACTTTCATAGACATTACCGGCATCAAAGAAAACAAGGCCCCGCAGTCCGCCCGCTTTTACCACTGGGAAATGATACTCGACATTGGTAAACCACATAATGTTCCCACCGATTTCATAAACTCTCCCGTCAGAATCGATCACATCGACAGCAATAGATCGCGTCTTATAGCCGCGTATGGTATTTATGCCGCCGAGATAGAATTTTTCATAGTCAGGGAGCTTTTCGGACTCATTTTCCCAGACCTGGCCTGCTGCAATTTTAATATGGATGGCAGTCTCATCAAAAAACAAACCCGGAAAAAACCAGCTTGTGAAGCCGTCAACTTTGGTGAATTGGCTGTCGCCGCCGAGGAAACCGCCGGCATACTTGGTATGGAGAACATTGTAAGACCCGCCGGTTGTGGCAAACGAATTATTGCGGGTGTCCCGTGCCAGGTTGAATGTCACATAGCTCGTGACATTAATATCCAGTGACTCGATGATGGAGGGCGCAACATTGGCAAGGTCTACATCGGTCAACTCGGTATCGTCATAACCGTAAGAGAATGATGCATCCCATAGTTCCCAGACCGGATAGCCGAAACGAATGGCAAAACCTTTAGAGTCCCTGGTATACAGGTCATATTCACGCTGCCAGTTATAGAGATCAAATCCCAGCATGAGCTGGGTGTCATAAAAATGGGGTTCGGTAAAAGCGATGTTGTACCGGGCTGAAGTCCCGCTGACCTGGGCTGAAAGTGCCAAACGTTGCCCCCTGCCCAGGAAGTTATTCTGGCTGATTTCAGCCATGAACATCAGGTTGTCAACCGAGCTGTATCCAGCTCCGATGCTGAATGCTCCCGTGGGTTTTTCCTTAACCTCAACCACCAGATCCATTTTTGTTTTATCAGGGGTAGGCTCAGGGGTAATGGAGACATCTTCGAAGAAATCAAGCCTTAAAAGGCGGCGGTGGCTATCTCGCAGAGCCCTGGAGTCAAAAATCCCTTTCTCTCTGATGAGGAGCTCCCGGCGGATAACCTTGTCCCTGGTCCGTGTATTGCCTTTGATAGTAATTCTGTTGATATAGACAAGGTCCCCCTTGTTTATATCTATGACGATATCAACCAGCTTTTCTTCCTTCTTGGTATTGACTGTTGGAGTGGCCTCAGCAAAAGCGTAGCCGTTTTCAGCATAGTAGTCGTTTAGTCGTAAGATATCTTCCCGCAGGATATTACGGCTTAAATATTCCTCATCCCTGATTTTTAAAAGGTAAAGCAGTTCCTCCTTATCGCCGATGATATCGCCGGTCAAGTCTATGGTCCCTACCTTATAGCGATTTCCCTCGGAAACCTCAATCGTAATAAAAAGCCATTCACCTTCCTGGGTGATTTCCGGCATACCGACAGTTGCCTCAATATAGCCGTGGTGATGATAAAAAGAGGTAATTCTTGCAATATCCTGATCAAGGATGTCCCGTTTCAGGACCCCGGAATCTGTAAACCAGAACAGCAGACCCTTTTCCTTGGTTCCCATTACCTTCAGAAGTTCTTTATCCTTGAAGGAATCATTGCCGAGAAATTTGATATCCTTGATAAAGACTTTTTCGCCTTCTTTTATGCGGAATTCAACTTTGACCCGGTCGGCCAGGGGATAGGTGAGTTCAGGGGTTACTTCGGTATTATAAAACCCCTTGGATTTATAGAATGATTTAATATTGTCAACTGCCTCGCGTATTTTCTGGGCATTGAGAATGGTGTTCGGAATAACGGATATGACTTCTCTGATATCATCCTCTTTTAATTCATCATGGCCGCTGATGATAACCTGGGTGATGACCGGTTTTTCCTTGACCTCAAAAACTACGGCTTTGCCCTTTTCCGTATCCTCAACTTTAAGCCTGACATCGTCGAAATATCCCATTTTAAAGACGTTCTTCATGTCATTACGCAACTGTTCAGTATCATAAATATCACCTGAACGGCTTGAAATATTTCTGAGGATTGCGCCGCTGTCGATCCTGGCATTTCCTTCCGGGGCAATACTTGCTATTAGAAAGGACCGGCCGGTGTAAGACAGGACATCTTTGAATATCTTTCCAATGGCATCCTTGACATTTTCCAGCGGCTGGCCGTCCAGATAGTAGAATGTCTGGGAAGAGGGATCGATTAGATCGTAGACCTTTATATCAAGACTGATAGTCTCACCAAGCCTGGTGAGTGACCCGATCGCTACATAACTCACATCCGGGGCAGTTCCCGAGCCGAATTTCTTTAAAGCTTCAAAGGTAGGGGGCCAGGCAGTATAATCAAAAATATTTTCCGCTTCTGTACTTGGCAGCAGAGTCAATGTCCGCATGAGTGCAGGGCTCGCTATAACCACTTCAGACAAAGCTGTATCAACCGTGTGCGTCAGGCGGGTCTAGTCAACAGGGGTATTA
>JAFDCT010000373.1 GCA_019312695.1 Deltaproteobacteria bacterium
GAAACCCCGGCAGTTATTATTTCTGTTGGGCCGGCCCGTGATGAAACACTGCTGCTACGGAATCCTTTTAGCGGATGACAGGCAGCGGGCTGTTCATTTCCTTCGCAAAAAAGCTTTGCGATTTTTCTTAAAATGATTATATTCTACCCGCTTTTAGAACGGGTATTTAAAGTCCGTAATTTTATCAGGAGGTTTTTTAATTTATGGCACGAATTACAGTCGAAGACTGCTTGGGAAAAATTGGTGATGATAATCGTTTCAGTCTGGTCCACCTTGCGGTGGAGCGCGTTAAACAAAGACGGCAGGGATCCCCATTACTGATACCGCAGAGAAAAAACAAGGAAGTTGTTATGGTTCTGCGGGAGATTGCCGCTGGAGCGGTTACATTTGATAATATTCTTGATCTGCCTAATCTTGAGGATCAGCATGCAGATGCAAATGCTGCCGAAAATGATGACCCGGATAAGCAAACAGCCAAGGAGGCAGCTTGACCACCACCATGGAGCTTGACTATTATGAGGTGCTTGGCGTCTCACGATCGGCCTCTCAGGATGAAATAAAAAAGGCCTATCGAAAGCTGGCAATGAAATTCCATCCGGACAGGAACCCGGGGGATAAGGAAGCCGAGGAGAAGTTTAAGCAGTTTACGGAGGCTTACGAAGTCCTTAATGACAGCAATAAACGCCAAATATATGATACCTATGGCCATGAGGGTTTGAAGAGCAGGGGATACAGTGGGCCTGATTTTGAGGATATATTTTCCAGTTTTGGCGATATTTTTGGCGATATATTCGGATTTGGCCGGGCCGAAACCCGTCGCTCCAAGCATGGGCCCGTAAGGGGTGCTGACCTGCGCTATGATCTGTCCATAAGTTTTATGGAGGCGGTACACGGCGTTGCCAAAAATATTGAAATTGAAAGACCCGATACCTGCTGGACCTGTGAAGGAACAGGTTTGCGGCCCGGCCACAAGCCGGTAACCTGTACAACATGCCAAGGCAGGGGCCAGGTGGTCAGGGCGCAGGGTTTTTTCAGGATGAGCACCACATGTCCGCACTGCCGCGGCGAAGGCGAAATTATCAAGGATCCATGCTCAGACTGTGATGGGGCCGGACTAATTAAAAGCAAGAAAAAGGTTGCTTTGAAAATACCAGCCGGTGTTGATACCGGCGCCAAGATGCGCTTGCGGGGTAACGGCGAAGGTGGCCGCAGAGGTGGGCCAGCCGGCGACCTTTATGTTATTATACATGTTGAACCGCATGAATTTTTTCAGCGTGAAGGAGATCTGATCTATTGTCAGTATCCTTTAAGTTTTGACCAGGCCGCCCTTGGTTGTACTCTTGAGGTCCCGACCATTCACGGCACTAAGGACTTTAAGATTCCAAAAGCAACCCAGACCGGTACGAGATTCACCCTGGAAAATGAGGGAGTGCCTCATTTAAGGGGGAACAGCCGTGGTGATATGATCGTTGAGGTGAAAATTAAAACTCCGCAGAAATTGACAAAGAGACAGAAGGAACTGCTGAAGGAGTTCGGCGAACTGGAGAGTAAAAAGGGAAAAGACAGCGAAGAGGGGTTGCTTAAGAAATTATTGCATCTTGGCCGCAAGTCAGAATAAGAATAATTCAGTAAGATTCTGCGGCCTGAAGGTCTGAGACAGTTGATAAATTAAAGCTTTGAGGCTGCTTCTGACAGTGCCTCAATTATGGATCATATGTGCAAAGCTGTTGACAAAGGCAGTCAAATAAATAATATTCCACACCTTCGTTAGTTTGGTGGAAAGTGGCCATTGGTTGCAATATATTTTTAAAAAAAATTTCGTTTTTAACTGCGCAGCTGAAATAGAGATATTAAGAGGACATATCTGGAGTAGAGTATGAACAAAAAACAAATGGCACACTTCAAGGCAAAGCTTGAGGGTATGAGCCAGGATATATTAAGCGAGGCTGAAAAAACCCTGCTGGAAATGACTGATCAGAGTGATAATTATCCTGATCCAACTGACAGGGCTACAGCTGAATCAAATCGCAACTTTGAGCTCCGTATCCGTGATCGCGAAAGAAAGCTACTAGCCAAGATCAAGGAGGCCCTTGAACGTTTAGAAAACGGAACATACGGAATATGTGAGAGCTGTGATGAGGAGATTTCCATAAAACGCCTCGAGGCCAGACCTGTTACCACGCTGTGTGTAAAGTGCAAAACAGCCCAGGAACAGCATGAAAAAGAACATGCTCAACCGTAAAAGAACATGCCAGAGTTACGTAAGGATCCTATCCTCGGCCGCTGGATAATCATTGCGAAGGAGCGAAGCAGACGCCCGACAGATTTTGTAATTCAGGAACAGGTTGTCAAGGGAGGTTTCTGCCCTCTCTGTCCTGGCAATGAAAATACCACTCCAGCAGAAGTCCTCGCCTACGGGCGCAATCCCACCCAACCGAATAATTCCCCAGGTTGGGAACTAAGGGTGGTGCCGAATAAATATCCCGCTTTAGTCATAGAAGGTGATCTCAACAAAGAAGGAGTTGGGATCTACGATAAAATGAACGGCATTGGGGCTCATGAAGTTGTAGTGGAAAGCCCTAATCACGAAGATACTTTTACCAGCCTTTCACCAGACAGGCTGTTGTACGTATTCTGGTCTTTCCGAGATCGATTACTCGATCTCGGTCGTGATCCCCGTTTTAAATATGTCATGGTTTTCAAGAACAGTGGTAAAGCGGCCGGGGCCTCTCTGGAACACTCCCATTCACAACTGGTTGCCCTGCCGATTCTGCCCCGCATGATCGTTTCCGAGTTGGATGGGAGTCTGTCTTATTATAATTACAAGGAACGGTGTATTTTTTGCGATATTATCCGGCAGGAGCAGCGTGAAAAGATCCGGGTGGTATGCCAGAATGACCACTTTATAACCTTAATGCCCTTTGCACCCCGCTCACCATTCGAGATGTGGATACTGCCGAAAAAGCATTCTTCCTCATATATAAATACTGACGATATTTCCTTTATGGCACTGGCCAAGTTATTCTCAGAAACCATGAGACGCCTTGATGCCTGTATACCAAACGTGCCGTATAACTTTGTACTGCATGGGGCGCCACTGCATTCTGAGCCTCTGGACTATTTCCACTGGCATTTTGAGATACGTCCAAAGCTCACGACAACGGCCGGTTTTGAATGGGGATCAGGTTTTTACATAAACCCGATGCCACCGGAAGATGCAGCGGTTTACATGCGTGAAGCCATTGACAAGTAAGACAGTTTTGCTACTCCCATTATTTGCTCTTTGAGGAGATTTTTAGTAGAACTTTAAAAAAATAGAAACAGTCGTGAGGCAGGTTGACCGGCAGTGGTAAATTATTTTTTAACGGTATTACACCGAGGCAAAAAATGAAGAAGATCCTACTTGTTGATGATGAGGAAAGTATCCATCTTTTATACCGCGAGGAGTTTGAAGAAGAAGGATATGAAGTTCATTCTGCCCTCAAGGGAACAGAAGCCCTGGAAAAATTCAAGATAATATCGCCTGATCTGGTTATTCTGGATATTAACATGCCGGATATGAACGGCATTGAGGTGCTGCGCCAGATGAAAGAAATCAAACCGGATCTGCCTGTTATTTTGAGCACTGCATACCATGAGTATAAGCAGGATCTGGGAGCATGGGCATCGGATGAATATATTGTAAAATCTTCTGATCTGAGTGAGCTGAAAGATGCTGTCCGCCGCTATCTTTCTGA
>JAFDCT010000374.1 GCA_019312695.1 Deltaproteobacteria bacterium
GGATAATTGCTGCATTGCTTCTTGTCCTGGCATTGCCGGGCTGCAAAGATAAAATTGAACCGGGCACAGCCACGGTCGAGCGGCCGACGGTTTCCGGAGTGTCTACCATGGAAGTAAGATTTGACACGACCACCTTATTCCACGAAACCATGGCAACTGTTGCCGCAGAAGTAGAAAGCACGATTTCAAGCCGCGTCATGGGCCAGGTGACAGCAATATCTGTTAAGGAGGGCGACCGGGTCAGGAAAGGCCAGTTGCTCATCGTCATTAATTCTGCAGATATAAACAATAAGGTGGCTGCAGCAGAAGCAGCATACCGGGAGGCTATCCAGGCCCTCAATGCTGCTGAACAGAACAGGCTCCTGGCAGAGACCACTTACAGCCGTTTTAAGAATCTCTATGATGAAAAAGCCCTGTCCCTGCAGGAACTTGACAAAATCGAGACACAGAAAAAGGTGGCAGCCATTGAGTATACCCGCCTGCAGGAAATGGTCAAACGGACCGAGGCAGGTCTTGCAGAGGCAAAGGTCTACCTGGATTTTACTGAAATAAAATCACCGGTTGACGGCGTAGTAACTGGCAAGTTTATCGACCCAGGCAGTATGGCTATGCCCGGCATGCACCTGTTGAAGGTTGAAGATACTTCCAGGTACAGGCTTGAAGCTGAAATTGATGAGAGTCTTGCGGGGCAGGTCACTGCGGGCATGAGTGTTGAAGTTGAATTAAGCGCCCTGAAGGCAAACGTGCAGGGAAAAATTACTGAAACCGTGCCGGCCGTAGACCCCCGTTCACGGACTTTCAGAGTATTCGTAGCTCTGCCTGCTGATAAAAAGCTGCATAGCGGTCTATTTGCCAGGATAAAAATCCCGGTCGGGCAGCAGGAGCTGATCATGGTGCCGATGGATGCGCTGGTTACCAAAGGTCAGCTCACCGGGGTTTATACTGTTGATCCTAATAATGTTATTACTTATCGGCTTGTGCGGCTCGGCAAACAATATAACGGAAGAGTCGAAATTCTGGCCGGGTTGAAGCCAGGTGAAATCATTATCTCAGAAAACGTTGCTGCGATAGTGGATGGCTCCTTGCTGCAGACGGAGAAATAGCATGGCCAGGATTGGTATTTCGGGCCGAATAGCCCAGGCCTTTATCAGGTCAAAGTTGACCCCGCTCATAGTTCTTGCCTCTCTGCTGCTTGGCCTTTTTGCCGTGTTCATAACGCCGCGTGAAGAGGAACCCCAGATAGTGGTCCCCATGATTGATGTTATGGTGGCATACCCCGGCGCTTCAGCCCGGGAGGTTGAAGAACGCGTCACCCGGCCCATGGAGAAATTTCTCTGGGAGATCAAGGGGGTGGAATACATATATTCCATTGTCAAGCCGGGCATGAACCTGACAATTGTCCGTTTTTATGTCGGGGAAGACATGGAAGATTCCATTGTCAATCTCTACAACAAACTGATGGCAAATTTTGACAGGATACCACCCGGCGTAACCCAGCCGCTTGTCAAGCCCAAATCCATTGACGATGTGCCCATTCTGACTCTGACTCTCTGGGATGGAGAGAATAGATATACGGGGTATGAGCTACGCCGGATAGCAGTAGAACTGGCAGAGGAACTTAAAAAGGATCAGAATGTCTCCGAGCTTTCCATAATCGGCGGCCAGAAACGCCAGGTGATTATAAATCTGGACCAGTCCCGACTGAAAGCGTACCAGACATCATCCCTGCAAATAATGCAGGCTCTGCAGCAGGCAAACTTTGTACTTCCTTCCGGTTCCTTTCCGGCAGGCAACCGTGAATTCCTCGTCGAAACTGGCGGATTCCTGGCAGACATGGAGGATGTCGCTTCTGTAATTGTGGGGATATATAACGGTAAACCGGTATACCTGCGGGACGTAGCCGTGCTGACGGACGGCCCTGAAGAACCTGCCAATTACGTATTCATGGGGTTGGGACCTGCTGCAGCTGAAAAAGATCTGACACCGGCCCCTGGCCAGTTTGAAGCGGTTACCATTGCAATTTCTAAGAAAAAAGGCGCCAATGCCTCCACTGTTGCCCATGAGGCCTTGGAAAAGGTGGAGGCCCTTAAAGGTAGACTGATCCCATCCAACCTGCAGGTTACGGTGACCAGGGATTATGGCGAGACAGCCAAGGAAAAATCTGATGAACTGTTAAAACATATGCTCATTGCCACTGTTTCGGTCATCATTCTCATTGCCTTCACCCTGGGCTGGCGTGAGGCGGTGGTTGTCGGCGTTGCCGTTCCGGTTACCCTGGCCCTCACTCTGCTGATCAACTACCTCTATGGCTATACCTTGAACCGGGTCACCCTCTTTGCCCTGATCTTCTCCATCGGCATCCTTGTGGATGATGCTATCGTAGTGGTAGAGAACATTCACCGTCATTTCAAGTTGCACCGCATCAATCCTCTCACCGCTATTTTGGCCGTGGATGAGGTCGGCAGCCCCACCATACTTGCCACTTTTGCAGTGATTGCAGCCCTTTTACCCATGGCTTTTGTCTCCGGCCTCATGGGGCCATATATGCGCCCGATCCCGGTCGGCGCTTCTGCAGCCATGCTTTTTTCACTGCTGGTGGCATTTATCGTGACCCCCTGGCTGAGCTACCTGGTTTTAAAGAATGTAAAGCATAATTCGGCTGAACAGGAAGCTGACAGCAGACTCCTCAGGATCTATAAAAAAATTATCAATCCGTTTCTTGACAGTTCGGTAAAAAGGATCACTATGCTGCTGCTGGTCGGCTTACTGCTCGGCGTGGCCCTGCTCCTGCTGCCGTTAAAAAAAGTCACTGTCAAGATGCTGCCCTTTGACAACAAAAGTGAACTGCAGATTATCATCGACATGCCTGAAGGCGCCCCCCTCGAGGAAACAGCCGCCCTGACCCGGGAAATGGGAGAATATCTGAAGACTGTGCCGGAAGTCACCGATTATCAGGCTTATATAGGCACAGCCGCGCCATATAATTTTAACGGCCTGGTACGGCATTATTTTCTCCGGTCCGGTTCCAATGTTGCCGATCTTCAGGTCAATTTCGTTTCCAAGGAAAAAAGGGTCCAGCAGAGTCATGATCTGGCCAAGCGGTTGCGGCCTTCCTTGAAAGAAATAGGCGACCGTTACGCGGCGAGCATAAAGGTGGCAGAGATCCCTCCAGGTCCGCCGGTCCTCAGCACCCTTGTCGCCGAAATCTATGGGCCTGCCCTTAATCGTCAGATCGAAATTGCCGCGGCCGTCAAAAAATATTTGAAGAAACAGAC
>JAFDCT010000375.1 GCA_019312695.1 Deltaproteobacteria bacterium
ATCTTGGTCACCTTCTTTACTTGGTACTCCTGATATTAATTCTAATTCACTAGCGGTAAAAAATTGTTTATCTTCAGGGTCTGTAATTAATAAAGTTTCTCTGATATGTGGTCTAAAAACAACTAATAGGGGTTCTACTTTTTTATTAAATGGACGACCGAAATGCTCATAGGTCAGGCCGGTAGCCATTCTGCCCCTCGGGGTCCTGGTTAAAAACCCGGATTGGATTAGAAATGGTTCATAAACATCCTCCAGGGTACTTTTTTCTTCACTGACCGCAGTTGCCAGGGTTTCAATACCTATCGGCCCACCGTTAAACTTGTCAATGATAGTCAAAAGAATGCGGCGGTCCATTTCATCCAGCCCTTTTTTGTCAACAGCAAGCATTTCCAGGGCCTGGTCGGCAACTTCTGCCGTTATGACTTCATGTCCGCCCACCTGGGCAAAATCACGGACTCTCCGCAGCAGGCGGTTTGCAATTCTGGGTGTGCCGCGAGATCTCCGGCCCAATTCCTTCGCCCCTTCCCTGTCAATTTTAAGGCCAAGTATTTTTGCTGAACGTTTTACAATCTGTACCAGGTCATCCGATGAATAAAAATCTAGCCTCAGCATCACGCCGAACCTGTCCCTCAACGGGGGTGTTAAAAGGCCTGTCCTGGTTGTTGCACCAACGAGAGTAAACTGCGGCAGATCCATTTTTACCGAGCGAGCTCCAGGTCCCCGGCCGATCACCAGATCCAACTGGAAATCCTCCATGGCAGGATAGAGAATTTCTTCAACCACATGATTTAAACGATGTATTTCATCAATAAAAAGCACATCTCCCTGTTCCAGACTGGTAAGGATGGCAGCCAGGTCACCCTGTCTTTCAATGACAGGACCGGACGTCACTTTGATATTTGACTCCATTTCATGGGCAATTATATAAGCAAGAGTGGTCTTGCCCAGTCCCGGAAAACCGTGGAACAGGACATGATCAAGTGGTTCGTTTCTCCCTTTTGCCGCCTTGATGAATACTTCAAGGTTTTTTTTGACCAGTTCCTGGCCGATATAATGCTTCAGTCTCCTGGGACGCAGGTTCTGCTCAACTGGCAGTTCTTCAGGTTCAGGCTGGCCGCTGACAATTCGTTCTTCGTGTATCATGCCAATGACCTCAATGTTTCACGGATTAATTCCTGTAGGGGCATTTCAGCCAGAGACTCCGGAGTAAAACGTCTTTTCATTGCTGCCAGTGCGATATTCGCCCGGCTCTGCGGATAACCAAGGTTAACAAGGGCCGAAATAACATCTTTTTCCTTGCCGCCTTCCACCTGGCTGGCCGCACCAAAATCAGGAACTTCTTCAGCGGTACCGGCAATAACTCCGACTTTGTCCTTCAAATCAAGACAGAGCCTTTCCGCGGTTTTCTTGCCAACCCCTGAAAGGCCGGTCAGTCTGGCAATATCCTTTGTGGCTATGGCACGCGCCAGATCCGCCGGCCTGATCCCTGACAGGATGGCCAAGGCAAGCTTTGGCCCCACACCTGATACATTAATAAGCAGGAGGAACATCTGCTTTTCATCCGTATCGGCAAAACCAAAAAGGTGCAGGGCATCCTCCCTGACGTGGGTATAGGTATAAAGAAATGCTTCCTCGCCAAGCTGCGGCAGTTTCTCTACGCTGGCGGAAGAAAGAAACACCTCGTAACCTACACCATTAACAAGAAGTGTTGCCTTCTCCTGAGATTTCTGAAAAAGCTCACCTTTGAGGCAGGATATCATAATTTTGGAGATTTAGGGTTCAAGGTTCAAGGTTCAAAAAATGACATTTTCTTAAAAACTTAACACAAATAATCCAAAGTTGTTTTTATTTAACAACCTCTCCATCAATAACCGTCTGGTTGGCATGGCACATGGCAACAGCCAGAGCATCAGCCGCATCAGCACTTGGAGCAGCTGATAACTGCAGCAGCACCCTTACCATCTGCTGTACCTGATGTTTATCCGCATTACCATACCCTACTACTGCCTGTTTCACCATCCTTGGTGTATAATCATACACCGGCAAACCATTATGCAGGGCTGCCAGGACCGCCACTCCCCTGGCATGCCCCAATTTCAGGGCCGTGCGCGGATTGGCGGCGACAAAAACATCCTCCACAGCAGCAACAGTAGGCTTATGGTTTGCAATTACTTCACACAAACCGTCAAAGATGATCTTTAGCCTCTCCGAAAAAGAATATTTATTACTGAGCCTGATAACTCCGCATGTTACATAGTACAGGCGGATTCCTTTCTTTGCTATAACACCATAGCCGGTGGCACGTGAACCTGGATCGATACCGAGGATACACTGGCTTTCAGTTTTTGCCATTCAACAGTGTTTTACATCCAGCAGAATGTTGATATTGAAATTCTCCACGGCAGTTAAGAACAGAATTGAACCTTGGAGAATATACCTTCAGTTCATTTGCATATTTCCAGTATCAGGACACCGATTCCATTATATCATCAGGAATATCAAAATTTGCATAGACATTCTGAACATCATCATGGTCCTCCAGGCTTTCCAGGAGCTTCAGGATCTGCCTGGCGGTTTTTTCATCAGTTATTTCAACAGTATTTTGGGGGACCATTGCTACGGAAGCTTCAATGAATTTAACGCCATCAGCCTCCAAAGCTTCCCGCACAGACTCAAAATCATCCGGTGACGTTTCAACCTGGAAAACATTATCCTCTTCAACAACATCCTGAGCACCTGCTTCAAGGACCTTGTCCATCAGTTCCTCTTCGTCGATTGTTTCTTTATCAACCAGAATGGTACCTTTCTTATCAAACATCCAGGATACGCAGCCGGACTCACCAAGATTGCCGCCGTTTTTGCTGAAATAATGACGGATGTCCGCCACTGTCCGGTTTTTATTATCGGTCATGCAGTCAACCAGAACCGCAACTCCTCCGGGGGCATATCCTTCGTAGGTTATCTCTTCATACAATACCCCCTCAAGCTCGCCGGTCCCTTTCTTGATTGCCCGTTCGATATTATCCTTGGGCATGTTTTCTGTTTTGGCAGAAGCAATGGCAGCACGCAGCCTTGGGTTGCCGATAGGATCTCCGCCGCCCATTCTTGCAGCAACGGTAATTTCCTTGATAAGCCTGGTGAAAATTTTACCTCTTTTGGCATCGATAGCACCCTTTTTTCTCTTAATGGTGCTCCATTTAGAATGTCCCGACACGAACTATACCTCCCTTTCTATCTTAAACGTTGAATTGTAATAATCTTTTAGTTGAAAAAAATCATAAAAGGATTCAAGGTGTCGAGGTTTCAAGGGATCAGGGAAATACTATTAGAAACAGACTGATTTGCTGAAAAACATTAATTAAGAAAAAGAGGTAAAAAGGGACAGCTATTAAAATTAATCACTGTCTTCACTTCAACAAGTCAGCCCATATTTTTAGCTGTACACTTGAAACCTTGTCTCCTTGAACCCTGGAAACCTATTTTTTAAATTCCATCCCAAGGACAAAAACCTCTCTACTTTCACTCCGAGAACTTCTGGGTTTAACGATCTTAACCGTTTTAAAGCTCTTTCGCACTGAATCTACATATTCTCTGAAATCTTCCCCTTCAAAAACCTTGACATAGAAATTACCGTCTTTTTCAAGCAATCGCCCGGCTAGTTCCAGAACACGTCTGGCCAGATTGAGAGACTGCTGTTGATCCACCCATTTATTGCCTGATGTACGGGGAGCTATGTCGCTAAGAATTACCTGGAAACTCTCCCTGGTTTTCTGAATTTTTCCAACAATATCATCGGCCATAATGTCATCCGGCAGCCAGACAATCTCTGCTGCTTTGGCCACAGTGACCTTTTTCCCCTCCTGTAGGTCAACTCCTACCACAAGCCCTTTAGGCCCAATTATTTTTGCAGCATAAATTGACCAGCTGCCGGGTTGGCAGCCGAGATCAAGAACAGCATTACCGGTTTTCAGGAATTGAAACTTCTTTTGTGCCTCTTCCAGTTTATAAACTGAACGGGCAGGATACTTTTCCTTTTTCGCCTTTTTAAAATAATAGTCTTGAACTTTGCGCACTCTTTAGCCTATTTAATCAGCCTTTACAAGCTTTCAGCATTCAGCCTTATTAACCATAACAATTCTTTAGCTGACAGCTGACAACTGTTCTAAATTGTAAGCCCCCAGATTTCTTCAGCATATTCACGGATTGTTCTGTCAGTGGAAAATTTACCCATCCTGGCTTCCCCCATAAGGAATCGATGACTTATCTCATAAATACTCTCAAGATGTCTTAAAATTTTACAATGACACGAAATAAAAAATCAAATTATTTATATGATTTCAGGTAGTTTTTCACCCAGTCCAGGGCCTGTTCCCTGTCCAGGACTTGCCCTTCAACCTGGGCATTTTCAAGACCGTCAAATATTTCCCTGAATATTGGTCCCGGTTCAATCTCAAAAAAGTCTATGAGGTCATTACCGGAAAGCAATCGATTAGTCATTGCCGGTTTGATTGTCTGGCGGTATATAGCTTCAGTCTCTTGGAACAGGCTGGCAATTTCATTTTCCATGCCAGGTGGTTTGCCTGTTCCTTCTCCTGCCAGGCTGTCTGCCATAGACAAAACAAATAAACCCGGAAATTCTTCGCCAACCGATTTTATAAGCCGCAGGTAAGCTTTAGGTGTTACTCCGGTCTTTTTACGGGCATTGTTCAGGTGAAAAGGCCACATGTGAATAGAAATAAAATGGGAAACAAAATCCCTGTCAGCCCTGCTCCACTTAAAGCGTTCTGCAATAATATCAAAAATCCTCGCACCCTCTTTATCATGGCTATAAAACGTAATACGTCCACCCCGATCTTCCCTTATTGCCTGAGTTTCCGGTTTGCCCAGATCATGAAACAGGGCTGCCCATTTCAGCAGGATCTTCCTCCTGCCTCCTTCCAGATAATCGGTCAGCAGCTCCCCAAATGCTGGAAAATATTTCCCGGGATATTTCAGCACATTCTCCATATGTCTGAGGGTATCAACACCATGTTCAAATACATCCAGGTGATGGCTGGAAGGCTGCTGCACGCCTACGCCCCTGTACAACTCCGGTATTAATTCCTCAAGTACCCCGCTTCCATGCATGGCTTCTACAGTAATTATTGCTTCAGGAAATGCCATTATGCAGTCAAGTTCGTGGGCTATTCGTTCTTCTGCGGCCAGAAAGAGAAGATGGACATGGGTCTGTATTTGTTTTTCGGTCTGCGGTTCAATATCAAACCCGAATGTGGCCATAAACCTGTATGCCCTGAGAAGCCTTAGCGGGTCACTGATAAAAGTAGCAGCAGAACTGGACCGTATTATTTTATTGCGCAAATCATCCTGGCCCCGGGCAGGGTCAACAACTTCAGGCGGGTCAACATCACCCCAGGAGCCTGGAACCTGAGCCGGAAAAGGTACTGCCATGCTGTTTATAGTGAAATCTCTTTTCAGCAGATCCTCTTCAATGGTCTTTGCGCCTTCACGAAACGATGAAAAATCAATGCAGACTCCCTGCCATACAACCCTTGCCACATCTTCTTCCTCGTCCATAGGTATGAAGGTTCCTCCCAGTTTTTGAGCAAGCTCTCCAGCCCAGTCGAAACTCCTGCTTGTGACGGTTACATCGAGATCCTTTGAGGGAAATCCTAATAACCAGTCACGCACAGTACCGCCCGAAATAAAGCAGGGGGAAGATTTTTCCTGTGCAATATCAACCAGTGCCTGAACAACGGATTCAGGATACTGCTCCAATAATTTCCAATGATTATTTCTCATGCCGGGTATTTTTGATTCCCTCATGCCTTTTTACAGATTTCAGCCATTGATCTTACATTCTGCTGAATACAACATTTGTTTATAAAGCTGATCTTGCCGGAATTGATTAAATTGTTATATTGCTTTTATCTGACTCGGTTAGTCAACATATTTTGTCAATACTAAAAACAAACAGTTCGTACCATGGATGCCCCATTGCAAAGAACAATACGAATAGGTAATGCAACCGTTGGTTTGCTGGGCCTTGATATTGCCCTTGTGCAGCTGTCCGGCAGGGAGATAGCAGAAGATGATGCTGTCGAATACCTCTATGAACAGGTGAGCCGGAAAAATTATATTCCCGAGCAGGCTATCAAACCATACAAGGAAGCCTTACGTAAGGAATACCGACGTTACTTCAATCTGGAAAAATTTTCTGGACAGGGCTTAACGATTCGCGTCCTGGGGCGGCCATGTGTTACCTGTAATAAATTAAAAACAATGCTCATTGACATCCTGCAGGAAAAAAATGTGGCAGCCGATATCGAAGACGTCCAGGATCTGGATGAAATCTGGCGTTACGGCGTCACGAAAACCCCGGCCCTCATCATCAATGGCGAGGTCAAAAGCGCTGGTATACAACCCCCGCGGATCCAGATTGAAAAGTGGGTGGAAGAAGCTATAGCTGAATAACTAAAGGCTTAGCGCAAGAAACTAGTCCAATTGTACAGTTTCTATCTTTACCCGGGCGAGTCCCTGCCGGTAAAAACCCAACTCTTTTGCCGCGCCCGAGGAAAGATCAATGATCCTGTTGTCAACAAAGGGTCCCCGATCATTCACCCTGACAATCATTGACTTACCGTTATCAAGATTCTTAACCCTTACATGCATTGGAAGCGGCAGATATTTATGTGCAGCCGTTGGCTTTCTAGGATCAAAAGCCTCTCCATTTGCAGTCATGGAGCCACCTTTCTGGCGCTGCGTTTCACGGCCGTACCATGATGCAACTCCTGTTTCAGTGTAAATCAAGGCTTTTTCTATTGACATCGGGACATAGCGTTTGCCTTTTACGACATAGGGAGCATTTTTCACCCTGCCCTTTTCGATAGCCTCTTTTGGTGACATGCCGTCAATAGATTCGATATCATGGGTCATGGGCCAGTCAAGCGGGGCCATGACAACCTCAAAGGTATACCTGCCGATCTTGTAAGCAACCTTGCAGGTCCCGACGGTAACATCAGTTGCTATCTTGGCTGTTTTATAGGTGACCACAACTGTACTCTTGGCAATATCATAACTGGTGGAGAAAAAGCCGCAGCCTGCCAGCACAGGGCTTATTCCACTTATAGCCACTATCAGCAGGGTCAAACGCCAAAAAAAATTCTGATATGTACCGAGGCAAGCAAATGCTCTTGAAATGAAAGCTATCAGCAATGTTGGTACCTGCTATTGCCAGGAAGTTTTTTTTGCAAGGTCTTTGCCTGTTCTTTATTAAAAAAAGCCGATCGATTTATCCTTGACTGGTTATTAAAATTTCCTATAATAATGAAAATATAAATCATATCAATACAATTGCTTCTTCGTATGGCAGCCACTGCATTTTATCGGTGCATCCTTGCCCTGATCATTCACTTCCTTGTGACAATCCTTGCACAATTTATGCGCTGCCTTCTTATAGCTGTTAACATCAGCATTGCTTATGTCCTTATTATGGCAGTTGGCACATTTTTCAATCACCATGATCTCATCCTTGGCATGATGGCAAACCGTGCATGAATAAGCTTCCTGGTGCTGACGATGAGGAAAATCGGCCGGCTTCCGGGCAGATTCTGTCTTCAGCGTGATATCGTTAGGGCCGATACTAACTTCAACACCATCTGCACTGTCCACTAGAAAAAGAAAAACAAAACCCAGGACAGCTATTTTCAGTCCCCACTCAATCTTCATATGAACCTCCCCAATAATACTATAACTACTGCATTAAGAATCGTAACAATATAAACCTGTAACAACGGTCAAACATAGTGGTTATCAATCAAATGTCAAGCTTGTTACAACTGAAAAATCAAGAAATATCGGCATCTTTTACCTGGTTCTCAACGTACTGTTTCAGGGCATTGTGGGTGCATACCTCATAATATTTCCTGTTTACTTTGCCCATAACTTCAAAAGCGGCAGTATTTAGCTGCAGCGCCCAATCCTCCCTGATGATCAAACGCTGAAAGGACCCGGTTAGAAGGGGGAATTTACCTGTATGAATTATTATCGGATTTTTCCGGACCTCCGGGATCAGGCAATTTATAGTCGTAAGGTCAATTTCCCTGGCGAGTTTCTTGAAACCTGCTTCGTTCAACTCAATACCGTTGACATTATAACGCAGTATGGTCTCATCATCGCTTAACACTTTGTCCCCATGAGCGCCTGCCTGATAAACATAGAGGTTAAAGGCTTTGTGCTCTCCAGCAAGAACCCGCCGCAATGTCTTATTGCAGCTTGACAGCCTGTCTGCAAGATTTATTGCCGGGGATATCATTATTCTCTTCTTGCCGTCAAGCAGATAAGCAGGCGGTGCATTCTGGAAACAGATGCCGACGCCAAGTTCAAGTATGGGCAGATTATACTTTCTGCTTTTGGCATTATACTTCTGAATTACATCGAGCATATTGATGGCAAGACCACAGGCTCTTGAAACACAATACTTGCCGGCTGTATCATCTTCACGTTCCAGGATAGTAAGAATTATTGCATCTCCTTCAATAAACACCTTAAGAGCCCCATATTGCGCGACGATTTCCGAAATGGGATTGAAAAAATTCAGACTGAAATAAGAGGCTGGATTCAAGCCGCTCTCCGCAAGCTGCCTTGTTATGAGAGTTGCGCCTCTCACATCAGCCTTCATGATGACATGGCTGGTAACAGGTTTGGTATCAAGCTCAAAAATCTGCTCATGTGGGAGAAGAAATTCATACAGGGTGTTATTGGTTTTTGAAAGAGCAATCGTCTTTTCATCATCTACCAGGTTTATTCTATCAATGGCTTTTTTCAGCAGTTTAAAATTCTCAACATCACGATGATAACTGAAAAACCCTTTGAGGAACTGCAGAAAATATTCATTGCGCTGCTGGAGTTTCAGTCTGCCGATCTTCATAATGGTCTTTTTCAATAACACCAGTGAAACCGACTTGCCATAGTAAGTCTTGAGACGCTTGAGATAGGCGGTAAGACTTTTCCTTGCAGTGTTTGAAGTGAGAAATTGGAGAACCTGATGCGGCACAAGAGGTGGGCAATACTCCTGATAGATTGCTTTCATTTCAAAGGACGCCACTATCCTGGTAATGAGTTTTTTATGTTTGAATTTGCTATGAAAAGCATGAAAAATTTTCTTTTGCTCTTTCGCTGTAGTTTCAAGCCGGGATAATTCCTCACTATCAGAATTACTCCTCCCTTTCTTTTCCTGGATTTCAGCGTTTGTCTTGAAATAGTTGAGCAGGAGGTCAACCGTTCCCACATCCCTGATCCAACCGTCAATAATGAGATGTTCAATTTCAGGCTTTTTCTCATCTTTGCTTTCAGCTTTTTCAGAAGAGACCGCCTTGACCGTAACTTTTTTTTCATTAACATGAGGTATTCTGATCCTGCCAAGCAGTTCAATAATCAGTTGCAGGAGCGTCTCATACTTATCAGGGTCATCAACCCTGTGTCCAAGAATCACATACTGCTCTAGCATGAGGTAGTCATCTTTCTGGTTTTCAACATGCAGGAGAGGATTGATAAAAATATCATCCTTTAACAGTGATTGAGCCCCGAAATTTGCTTCACGTCTATCCTTTAATAATCTTTGGGCGTGCAGCAGGTAATCGAAAATCTCTTTGCTTACTGAGCTGACAATAATATTCTTTTTATGCCGGATGGCCAAAATCCTTTCTTTCAATTCCAAAGTCTGCAGCAACATCTCGCTGTCATCGGTACTTTCATACTCCCAGACCTGGTTATTAAGCCTGATCATCAACTCTTCAAACTGATGGGCAACTTCCTGAATTAAAAACTTGCAGACAGCAACCTGGGCCAGGTAATCAATTTGGATCTCCCTGGAGCCTATCTTTGCCCTTTTCACGGCTTCAAGCATTACATCACAACAAAGCTGCTTGAATTCATTTCTTCCTGTTGTCCAGTCAAATTCAATTTCAAGGTCGTAATCTGCACCTGAAGATTTGAGAATTAAATGAAAAATTAACCTGGAAGCGGCCTCACGGAAAATAGGACTTAAATGGACATCATAGTGAAAATTGTCCACTCCCGGCATGATGCGGTTTAAGGAGAAATGAGCCGAGTACGCTACAGGGACAGGACCGGTCCAGTTTAGACTCCGGGGGGAAAAAACACTGCTCAGTAGTGAAGTCATTGTCGGCCTGAAGACAAGAAATTTTTTCGAGATTAAAAAAAATTTAAAGATATCAAATATAACTACCCCACCACCACAATACAGTAACCTAATAAATTTATGCGAAATCCGCCAATATTCTTTTCACTGCCTACAAGAATTAGCAGTAATTCATTATTTTTTTCTCCTCTTCTGTCTATCCAGGTAACATTTTGCTTCAGTTAACTCGGAAATGCCCTTTTACCAAAAAAAACTGGAAGCAACCCGGGTCAATAGTCTTGTAACATCTCCACCAATTTCTTCCCGGCTTATATGCCCCGACAACTTTTTTTAAGGGGCTTAATCATTCGCAACAACATATACCCAAGCTTCCTGAAATATCTTTTTGCGCTTCATCTTATTCAAACTCAAATAACTTCATGCAGACCATGGAACACAAAAAGGCGGTAACAGCTTTTATCAGGACTCAGGATAAAAGTTCTTCCCCAGCATGATAAGAAAATTCGCACCTGCCTTTTCACCTTAGCAGTATAAGACAATAATATACCTTTTATGTCTGTTGGGTGATATTCAAGCAGATTTATTCCAGCTGCAACTATTCAGAACCCGAAGCCATAGATACTGCTGAACCGGGTGCCCCCGGACTGCCCCATGTCAGTAAAAAAACATCTATTCATTTCTAAGACCTGCAAAACTCATTGCAGATGGGATCAATGAAAAGGGCACAATGCCTCTGCATCCTCAATTAAGCGGTTAAACTGATATTTTTTCAATTTGATAATGATTTCTATTGCTAGTAATGTTTAAATTGTATTTTCTATAATAGTAAATATCTGATTATGAAAATTTAACCTTCATATGAATTTCTTTTATGTTAGACCGAATCGATAAAGAGGAGCACCGGGGCTTTGCTCAGTATCCCGGATCACCAGGTACGCCACAGAAATTATTTCATCCCAGGCTGGGAGATCTTTCTGCTCATAATGCCTTTATTATGCATGGCAGGGACAAAGCAAAGTTCAAGTACACTGAAACAACTCCGCTATACATACACCTGTCAGTAACCGGCCGCTGCAACGCCAACTGCAAGGGCTGCATTAATACTGCCTTCAATACTGCCGTCATTGGCAACCATGAAAGAAAAAACGCACCCTTTAAAGATACGGATCCGGTACGGGATGCCCGCTGCATTGCCAACCTTATCAAAAAAAATCCCGGTGAAACAGTTACCGTTTGTTTATATGGCGGCGAGCCGCTGCTGGCATTGGATAAAATGCAAACGTTGATTGAAGCCATCAACAAAAATAAGCTGCCTAATCCTTTTCGCTATATGCTTTATACCAACGGTGACCTTCTGGAAAAAGCCTCGATATCGCATCCTGAAATGATGCGCTCCATCTGGCTTTATTCGGTATCGGTTGACGGCACCAGGGAACAGCATGAGCGCATCAGGAGCGGCACAAATCTCAGGCGCATACATGAGGGACTGGCGGCAGTCAAAAAAATCAGGCAGGGACAGGTATTGATGTGGTCAACCCTGCGCGAGGACCAGTCGCTGCTCGATTGCTTTCATGAGTTTACCTATCTGTTTGACAGAGGCCTGGTTAGCCAGTTCTTCTGGCACTGGGTTGAAAGCAGCGAACCTTTTCAGAATCTCACAGCTTATGCCGACTCCTATGTTAACGATCTGCAGTATATCCTCGACATCTATGTTGAAAAACTGAAAAAATGTAAACTCCTCCCCATTACCCACATAAACGATTTGGTGCTTTATCTGCTTTCGGGCAAAAGAAG
>JAFDCT010000376.1 GCA_019312695.1 Deltaproteobacteria bacterium
AGGCCAGCGGCCCGAAGTTTTTCGAGAAGAGCTGGTAAATGGGCGGGATTGCAATGAGTCAGGGTTGCTTCACCGCCGGCAGTGCCAACTGCAATAAGATATGTACCGGTCTCAATCCTGTCAGGGATTGTAGTAACTTCAGCCGGCTTTAAGTTTCTGGCACCCTGAACCGTTAACCGATCAGTGGACCTGCCTTTAATTTTTGCTCCCATGGAAGTAAGCATGTCAACCAGATTTGTCACCTCTGGTTCTTTGGCGGCATTTTTTATTACTGTCTCCCCTTTTGCCAGAACGGCAGCCATAAGGATATTTTCCGTACCGGTAACTGAAGGAATATCAAAATAGACTGTACCACCGCCCAGGTGCTTTTCAACTGAAGCTTCAACATAGCCGTCTTCAAGGTCAAGAGTCGCACCCATATTCTTTAATCCCTGCAGGTGAAAATCTATCGGCCGCGCCCCAATGGCGCATCCCCCTGGAAGTGATACCCGCGCTTTTCCCAGACGGGCCAACAATGGGCCAAGTACCAGGATAGAAGCGCGCATGGTCTTGACCAGATCATAGGAAGCTTCAAAATCATTAAGAGAATCGGTGTTGATTAGCAGGGTGCGGCCTTCCCTTTTAATCTGCGCACCAAGGGTTTCCAGGAGAGCCAGGATCGTTCGGGTATCCCGCAGGTCGGGTACATTATGTATGGTATGCCAGCCGGGTGTCAGCAGGGTTGCGGCAATCAACGGTAGGGCCGCGTTCTTTGCCCCGCTGATACGGATCTCCCCCTGCAGTTTTTGTGCACCTTCTATAATCAGTTTGTCCATAATCTAAATTACATACTCCCCCAGATATATTACTGCAGCAATTTTTGGTTATATTTTCCTGTAATTATTAATTTCAACTGACACCGGATAAACACGTGATGGGTGTCCTGAGGCCAGCCTACTTTTTCCTGGCCTGAAAAACCCTGGGCAGTCCAGCGTAATCGTCAAAAATCTCCATGTTGTCATATGCAGCAGTTTCTTGAAAAATATCCAGAACTGCTTTTTTCTGGTCAGCCCCCATCTCCATGTAAAACCAGCCACCAGGTTTAAGCAAGCGCTCCAGTCCTGCTGCAATTCTGTTTATAGCTGCAATTCCGTTTTCACCTCCATCAAGGGCCAAACGGGGTTCGAAATTTCTCACCTCAGGCTGAAGTGAACCTGTGGTGATATCTCCTTGTTTGGCAAATTTTCCCTCCTCTATATAAGGAGGGTTAGAAATTATTATGTCAAACAAAGTCCCAGCTGTTATGCCATCTAACCAGTCACAATTAATAAAGTTTATCCTGTCAGTCACTCCGTATTTTTTAGCATTGTGTCTGGCAACTTTCAATGCCTTGAATGAATAGTCAATAGCTGTAACTTTTGCTGATGCCAGTTCCAGCGCCATTATAACGGCGATCACCCCACTTCCCGTTCCTAAATCTAGGATTTTTGTCTCCTTTGTTTGAATACCGGAAAATGTTTTTACCCCGGCTAAAACTTTTTCCAGCAAAAACTCCGTCTCAGGCCTTGGTATGAGTACATCTTTTGATACTTTGAAGGGTAAAGACCAAAATTCCTTTTTACCTATAATATAGGCTAAAGGTTCTCGGGCGAGTCGCCTTGCAATATTCTTTTCGAATATCACAAGTTGTTCATCATTTATAACCCTTTCACCTGAAAGCAGAAGAGCGGTTCTTTCCATTTGCAGAACATGAGAAAGCAGTAAGGCAGCTTCAAGCTCGGGTTCCGGGACATCTGCCTTTTTCAGACGCTGAACAGCGGTATTGAAAACTATTTTGGTCTGCACGTAATTAAAGCAGAAGTTTTATTCTTGAAATATAGAGGGGTGCCGGTTGGCTTTTTCTTGAAATGAGAATTGCCAACCATATTTATCGTATTTTTTTAAGAGCTTCAGCCTGATAATGGACAATAAGCGGATTAATTATCTCATCAATTTTTCCCAGCATTATTGACTCAAGCTTATAGAGTGTCAGATTTATGCGATGGTCCGTCACTCTACTCTGAGGATAATTATAGGTCCTGATCCGCTCACTTCGATCTCCTGTACCAACCTGACTTTTGCGGTTTTCAGAGATCCTGTCATGCTGATCCTGTTCCATCTTGTCCAGAAGACGGGCCCGCAATACTTTTAAGCCCTTGGCCTTATTCTTGTGCTGCGACTTTTCATCCTGACATGAAACGACAATCCCTGTCGGAAGATGAGTGATACGGATGGCGGACTCTGTTTTGTTTACACTCTGCCCCCCGGGACCTGATGAACGGAAGACGTCAATTCGCAGATCATTGGGATCTATGTCCACTTCGACCTCTTCTGCCTCGGGCAGCACCGCCACTGTCACTGCTGAGGTGTGGATTCTACCCTGGGCCTCAGTTTCCGGTACGCGCTGGACCCGATGCACCCCGCTTTCATATTTTAATTTGCTGTATACTTCTTCACCGCTAATCAGGGCTATTATCTCCTTAAAACCGCCAATGCCGATCGGACTGCTGCTCATGATTTCAACATTCCAGCCAACCTCATCAGCATAACGGCTGTACATTTTGAACAGGTCTCCGACAAACAGGGCTGCTTCGTCTCCCCCCGTACCAGCCCTTATTTCAAGCAGAATATTTTTTTCATCATTGGGGTCTGAAGGCAACAACAGGAGTTTTATATCATTTTCTATCTTACTGGATTGTTCGCTGAGTTCCTCTATTTCACTTTTGATTAACTCCAGCAGTTCAGGATCTCCCTCATCCTGCAGCATTTTTTCACTATCTGCCAGCTCAGTCGTTACTCTCTGATGTTTTCTGCTGAGAGCTGCCAATTTGGTAACCTGTGCATGTTCCTGGGCTACTTTCTTGTACTCACGCTGATTAGCAATGAGAGCAGCATCTGAAAGTTTTTGTTCAAGATTTGAGAGCTTACTCTCAAGTTCATCAATTGTTGGAAACATCGCCTTCTCGGTTATTATATTTTAAGTACAACAGTGGTGCAAAACGAAAACAGGGGACACTCCTGCAGTGGAGTGTCCCCTGTTATTAATCAGTAGGATACGTTAAGCGGCGGTTTTTGAATTTTTTTTCATATGATCCGCGTACTTCTTCATGAACTTTTCAACTCTACCAGCCGAGTCTACCAATTTTTGTTTACCGGTAAAAAAAGGATGGCAGGCAGAACATATTTCCACACTCATCTCTTTATTGACTGATCCGAGTTCCACCTCGTTGCCGCAGGCACACTGTGCTTTAATTTTGTGGTATTCAGGATGAATATCTTTCTTCATTATTATTTCCTCCAATAAGTGTTCTGCGACCTTCAACACAGAACCCGTTATGCTCTTGTAACCAGTAAATTTTATTTACCTTGTCCTACAGGATGGCAGGCACAAACCTTTTTTTTACATTCTCCATTTAAAAAAAATGCTTGGCGCAATTCGTTAGAACAAAGAACCAAAAGAGAACAAAATATTATATATAATTAAATTTATATTGCAAGCTGAAATAGAACAGTCTGAAATTGAACAACTACTATCCCTGCTATAAAGCAACTTTCTTCTTTCAGCTGTTCATGGACTGAAAAAATTCAGCATTCGTCTTTGTAACCTTCATCTTGTCAACCAGGAACTCCATGGCATCACCGGGATTTAACGAAGAAAGCAGCTTACGTAAAATCCAGACCCTGTTGAGTTCTTCTGCTTCTAAAAGAAGATCTTCCTTCCGTGTTCCGGACCGGTTGATATCAATAGCCGGAAAAATTCTCCTCTCCGCCATTTTACGGTCAAGTACCAGTTCCATATTGCCGGTCCCCTTGAACTCCTCGAAAATAACCTCATCCATTCTGCTGCCTGTCTCAATCAAGGCAGTGGCTATAATGGTGAGACTGCCGCCTTCTTCAATATTTCTCGCGGCACCGAAAAACCTCTTTGGCCGATGCAGAGCTGTAGCCTCGACACCGCCGGACAAGATCCTGCCACTCGCCGGGGTTACTGTATTATAGGCCCGTGCCAGTCGGGTAATACTATCTAAGAGGATAACAACGTCTTTTTTATGTTCCACCAGACGCTTTGCCTTTTGGATCACCATTTCCGCCACCTGGATATGACGCTGGGGCGGCTCATCAAAAGTGGAACTCACGACCTCCGCCTTGACATTTCGCGCCATGTCTGTGACTTCTTCAGGCCGCTCATCTATTAAAAGGACAATCAAGGTTATATCCTTGTGGTTCTTGACTATTGAATTGGCAATTTTCTGTAACAAGACAGTCTTGCCTGTTCTCGGCGGTGCAACTATCAGGCCTCTTTGTCCTTTGCCGATTGGTGACATGATATTCATTATACGGGTGGAAAACTCATCCTTCTTCGCCTCAAGATTTATTCTTTCGTTGGGATGCAGCGGCGTTAAATTTGAGAACAGGGTTTTGTCTTTTGCCTTGTCAGGTGTTTCGTAGTTGATGCTTTTTACTTTAAGTAAAGCAAAATAGCGTTCACTATCTTTGGGAGAGCGTACAAGTCCTTCTACCGTATCCCCTGTACGTAGATTCAGCCTCCGAATCTGTGAGGGTGATACATATATATCATCTGGACCGGGAAGATAGTTGTAAGCGGGTGCTCTCAAAAAACCAAAACCGTCCGGTAGGATCTCGAGAACGCCCCGGCCAGTGACCATGCCGTTCTTTTCATCTTTGGCCTGCTTTGCTTTTGCCTGAAGAATGGCAAAAATAAGCTCTTGTTTACGCATGCCGCTGATGCCTTCAACATTATAATCCCGTGCAAGCTTGGTAAGTTCATTAATTTTCTTTTCTTTGAGTTCCGCTAAATCCATAAATTATTTTCCTTTAATTTTTGCCAATACTGTTCTTCAGTTACAGGTTGCTTTACTTCCTTTCGATCCTTGTGAATTTGTTACAGAATACCAGAATTAAACAAACCTGGGTAAATTACACAGGTCAGTATCAGATCCGACTTGCAATA
>JAFDCT010000377.1 GCA_019312695.1 Deltaproteobacteria bacterium
ATTCTTGACATGCGGACTGTTGGGGATGATGAAGTTCCCATAATAGTAAATATACTGGCACATGTTTTCGGAGTTAATGTGTAATGGGCCATTATCCCTTTGAATGGCAGACAGATGATATTTGTGCGGCGGACTTCAGCCATTTTCAAAATCAGTTTTCACAAACGACACTTCAACTTATCCCATTTGCCAACGGACCCGTTACATTTCTTGATTCAACAATTGAACCCAGTTCAGCCCTTCCTGAAATAAATAAACCCAAATACTGGAAACACTATATCAAACGCGTTTTAAAAGGATGCCAGTCCGCAGTTGCCACAGAAAGGCCCGTTCTGTTTTTGCCAGTCTGGAACAGTAGATCAATCGTCGGTATTGCAGCTGTGGAAGGCGTTGATGGCCAATTTGCCGATGTCCTTTCAGAAGAATGGCTGAACGACAGAAGCCGTATAATCTCCCGTGAGTTTTTTCTGCATAAGCAGAAGGCAATTGATCCCGTAACAGGGATGTTCAATGGGCGTCATTTTCATGACACACTTGATGACTTACTGCTGGAAGGCCAGAAAAGTTTAGAACATTCAGCCCAAAAAGCAGCACCGCAGCATGTTTCCCTCCTTTTTATCGAGATCCACTCCAAGGCCAATAATGCTGGAAAGGCTTTGCATGATATTGCCATGGCCGGGTATTACCTTGAATCTCTTTTCGGACAGGATTTGCTGCATCATCTGGGTAATGGAATTTTTGGATTTATAGGCGAGAATATAAATGATGAGCAGGCCCAGAAACTGGGAAAAAATATTTTAAGCTGGTTCAGGCGGGAAGGTTTTCCCCAAATTCATATAGGTATTAACACCTTCAGTCACGTAAAAGACTCTTTTGATACTGAAGCTGAAAAAGGCCCTGTTGCTGATATTAAAGCTGATATTAAAATAGAACAGACCTGGCTCTCTGTCTCCAGTGCGAGTCGGCGGGGGCCTTATGCCCTTTGCACATATGGTTCGATCAGTAATCCTGAAGCACATCCCCTGAAGAAAACAGATCCTTCTTTAGCAGCAAAATTCAGGAAATTGTGGGTTGGAACAGATACCTTCGCGGTTCTTCTGGTAAGCAGGGATAACAAAAACCAGGATGACGTCTTCTCTAAAAGGCTGCTGTCATTAATAGAGCCCCGGGCAGATGCTGTCCTGGCAAAAAATGATGAAATTTTTGTTTTTCTCAAAGAGGCAGATGCCAAGAAAGCTTTAGATTGGGTGCGGAATCTTAAAAAAATAATTCCTGATGATCTTGATACCACATTTTCCGTCGGTATAGCCTGTTTCCCCTGTATAGATTTCAAGAAGTCAGATATCCCACAAAACGCACGTAAGGCCCTGTTGCATGCCGAATTCTTGGGGCCGGATACAGTAGTCCCTTTTGATAGCATAAGCCAGAATGTCAGCGGTGACATCTATTATGGCGAGGGAGATTTGATCCGGGCCGTTAAAGAATACAGGAAGGGATTGGAGATGGAACCTGCTAATACGAACCTGCTTAACAGCCTTGGTGAAACGTATGCCCAGATGAATAAACCAAGAAAGGCCCAGCCTTTTTTCGAGGCTGTCCTATGTATTGATCCGATACATTACATGGCACTGTTCAATCTGGGTGTTGCAAACTTAATCATTGGAGAAGATGACAAGGCAATTGCATATTTTGAGAAGGCACTGGCAGTTTACCAAAGCAAGCCAGAGACAAATCAAATAAATGACCTTCTTCTGCAATTGAGCAAACTTTACTGCCGTACCGGTAAATATAAAAAAGCAGTCAGCCTTCTGGAGAAAGAAAAAATCTTTGCAGAACCAGGCGCCAAAATACCAGCCAGATATGCATTTCTAAGATACCTTGGCGAAGCATATATGGGAGCCGGGAGAAACAAAGATGCTATTATAGCCCTGCAACGGGCGATAGGTCATAATCCGCATGATGCCCATGCCTTAAGTATGCTGGGTGAGTTATATGCCCTTGAGAATCAGGGTGATGATATAGCGCTGTCACTCTGTCAACAGGCTGTCAATATTAATGAAAGACATTGGAAACATTGGTATCGTCTGGCCCTGATTCGATACAGAATGAAAGCCTATGAATCAGCCCTTGAAGCGTTGAAGGAAAGTATGAAGCTGGAGCGGAAGAATAGTTATACGATGTGCCTTGCCGGGCAGATATATGATAAAATGGGGTCCCAGGAAAGGGCCTCAGCAATGTTTCAATCTGTTCTCAGAATTGAACCAGGGCACAAAGGGGCCGCTTCAGCGCTCAGGAAAATAACAAAAACAATGAATAAATGAGGTAAGATTTGGTTCACAGGCGGAGCAATAATAGCGAATTTGATGAAACAGGCAGACGTACGACAGATTTGCAGCACCAGTACTGGCTTGACTATTTTAATGCAGGTGACTCCTGGCGACTTTTTAGGATCATGTCCGAGTTTGTGGATGGTTTTGACACCCTGGCAGGCATCAAGGGGCCGGCAGTTTCTTTTTTCGGCTCAGCCCGCACCAACCAGGAAGATTCTTACTACCAACTTACAGAAGCGATTGCCAAAGAACTTTCGCGGCAGGGATATGCCATAATAACGGGCGGCGGGCCGGGTATAATGGAAGCTGCAAACAAAGGAGCGACGGAGGCCGGCGGTCATTCGATCGGCCTTAACATCAACCTGCCGTTTGAACAGGAACCGAATATCTTCACCAATCTGCCTCTGAGTTTTAAATATTTTTTCGTCCGCAAGGTGATGTTTATTAAATATGCCCAGGCCTTTATCTGCATGCCCGGCGGTTTCGGTACCCTGGATGAGGCGTTTGAAGCCCTTACCTTGATACAGACCAGAAGAATTAAACCTTTTCCGATAATCCTTGTTGGCAGCGAATACTGGTCCGGGTTGCTTGACTGGATGAAGGAAAAATTGCTGGCCCTTGATAGAGTGGATGATGACGACATGGCAATCATAAATGTTATGGATCAGCCTGAAGAGATCGTAGCATACATCAAAAAGACAATTGTAATCTAAAGAAAGGGTTATTGCTCAAGAGGCGACTTTTTTGTATATTTGCCAAGGGAAAGTTTCAGAGTGTGTTTTTATTCAGAAACCTCAGTCAAAGGAGAAAGTAAATGGCGCAGATTGATGCCTTTTTCAAACTGATGAATGAACAGGGAGCCTCCGACCTCCACATGATGGCAGGCATGCCTCCTATTCTGAGAATTAGGGGCGACATGGAGCCAGTCAAATATAAAGTCATGGATAATGAAAGCTTAAAGAACATGCTTTACGAAATTTGTCCGGAAGAAAAAATCAAGGTTTTTGAGGAAACCGGTGATATGGACTTCGGCTATGAAATACCTAACCTTGCCAGATACCGCTGTAACTATTTTGAGCAAAAGAATGGTATTGGCGCAGTGTTCAGAGAAATTCCCAGTAAGATATTAACCTGTGAGCAGCTCCTGTTGCCGTCTGTTGTCGGTAAACTCTCTCAACTGCCAAAAGGTATGGTTGTTGTTACCGGCCCAACAGGCAGTGGTAAGTCAACGACTCTGGCAGGTATTATTGATGAAGCCAACAGGACACGCAAGCACCATATTCTCACCATTGAAGACCCGATAGAATTTGTCCATGTGCCTCAGAAAGCTATTATAAACCACCGGGAAGTTGGGACCCATACCAGAAGTTTTGCCGCCGCCCTGCGAGGTGCTTTGCGTGAGGACCCGGATATTATCCTGGTGGGCGAAATGCGTGACCTTGAAGCCGTTTCCCTTGCCATGGAAGCGGCCATGACCGGTCATCTTGTCTTTGCCACTCTGCATACTCTGAATGCTTCCAAAACCGTTGACCGTATGATTGAAATTTTTCCTGCTTCACAACAGGAACAGGTCCGTTCAACCCTGGCAGATGCTCTGCGGGCGGTGCTCTCACAGACACTCTTTAAACGTCGGGATGTCAGGGGCAGGGTGGCTGCTCTCGAGATACTTATATGTACCGCAGCGGTGCGAAACCTGATCCGGGAGGGCAAAACCTATCAGATCCCTTCAGCTATGCAGACAGGCAAGAAATATGGTATGCAGACACTGGACGATGCCATAATGGAACTTCTGAAAAAAACCTGGATAAGCCCTGAAGATGCCTATATGTATTCCACGGAAAAACAGAAGTTTGTCGGATATCTTAAAAGGCCGCCGCTGGACTTCACCGAGGTCTAAAAATTGTCAGGAAGCAGGCATCAATTGACCTGATAGCTGCTGACACCTATTTGCCTGTTTCCTGCTTTTTTCACGCCAAAAGTAATCGTGCCGTCCCTCTTCGTGGACAGAATTTTTATTCCCTTTTCTTGCAGATTATACAACGATTTGGCAGGAAGATGAAAGGTACTGTTGCGGCCGGCTGAGACTACTATAAACTCCGGGGCAACAGCCTGAATGAATTCCCGACTCACCGATGATGAACTGCCGTGATGCGGAGCCATTAGAACATCTGCCTTCAGTTGTCTGCGCTTTTTAACAAGTATTTCTGCCATTGCCGCACTTATGTCTGCTGGAAACAGGAAGGTGCTGGCACTGATTTCAAGACGAAGAACAATACTCTGGTCATTTAGATTAGTGGTTTGGGGCTGGTTGTGGTTAAGAATTGGAAAAGGGGCTTCCCGGCCGTTATGTAAACAGAGAAGGCGCGTGTTGCCTGACTGGTAAAGAAAATCATTTGTCTTAACAATTTTTGTCTCAACACCAAGTTGATTTGCCAGATTAAGGAGTTCCCGGTATTCCCTGTCATTACCGGTGGTTCCGTTAATCCATAACTTTTTGGGATGAAAGCGGGCCAGTATGAATGGCAGGCCATTGTAGTGATCGGCATGTGGATGCGTGATGACTACATCATCAAGGTGTTTGATTTTCTGCTTCCAGAGAAAGGGCCCGATGACCCGTTCTCCGATATTAAAGCGATCGTCCTGCGCGCCCCCTCCATCTATCAGAATGTTTTTCTTCTCCGGCAGCCGGAGAAGAATAGATGATCCATGGCCAACATCAAGGAACGTTACAGATGCTGATGCTGGAGTTTTTCTTGCAGCAGTTGTCATTGCCGGAACAGCAAAGCCAAAAAATAAAAAGAAAAGTGCCAGGATATAAAAGCAGTATCTCTGTCTGCCCTTCAGGTTAAAAGCTATAACCGGGCTGAGAAGAAAAAAATAAAAGGTCGTAATTTCTAAAGGTGTCGGGGTAGGAAGCCAAATGGAGCTATAGGGTAATGCTGAGAAGAAAGCGCATATTCTCTCAGCTGTAGTAAGTCCCATACTGCCAACAATAAAGAGTGTCTCTCCCAGAGTAGGTAAAATGGGGATGCATAAACAGGCAGCGAGACCAATAATGAGGGACCAGAAGCAGATGAGAGGCTCTACGAGTAAATTGCTGATTGGTGCTACCAGAGAAAACCTGTTGAAATGGAATAGCAGCAGAGGAAATGTTCCAAGCGTGGCAGCAGTTGTAAGTGAAAATCCTGCCAAAAACCATTTAAAAATCATCCTGAAAATTTTGTGATTCAGGTTGACTGGAGGGTTGCCTGCAGTCGCAGCAGTAGTTGTGAAAATGGCAGAGTATGACTGAAACTCATGGGAAAGAAATCTGTAAATTAATGGATAAATAAGGGCAATGGTGATGACGGCGCTGAAGGAAAGTTGAAAGGAGACACTGAAAATTGCCCAGGGTTTCCATATCAAAACAAGAAAAGCGGCAAGAAGGATATGGTTTAAGAGGTTTCCCGGCCTGTCAAAAATAATTGCCAGGATGAAAACGGTTGTCATGAGAAGAGCACGTAATACCGGGATGTTTAATCCGGCGATGAGCGCATAGATAAACAAGGGCAGAAAAGCAAGGGAGACTGAAATTTTAAGCACAGGTGCATGCAGCAGGAGCCAGGTTGAACGTTTCAGAAGCCAGAAGATTGTTGCTATGCTTATCAGAGCCAACAGCCCCATGTGCATCCCGGAAATTGCCAGAATGTGCAGGCAACCGGCTTTGGTGAAATTATTAAGAACCGATAGCGGCACATCATCTCTATCACCTATTAAAATAGCTTTATACAATCCACGGGCAGGTTGACTCAATGTTTTGTTCAAGAAAGCTGCTAAATTATTTCGAATGCGCTCCGGAAGATAAATTAAATTAGCTAAAACTGATAATGGGGAGGAAGGCGTCAGAGAATGAAGCTTGATTAAGTTCTGAGGTGTGTGAATCCAGCCTTTAATAAAAATTGACCTGTACGCAAGGTGTTTTTTGTAATTAAAGGAGCCGGGTGTGGAATATGTGTGCACCCTGGAAAGAGTAGTTTTTGCAAGAAAAGTATCTCCCGGGACCAGGTTTTCCGGTAACAGCCCATTGAGGGTAATAAGTACTAAACCTGAAGCTTTACGATAGTGCTCTAACGGTAAGACATGGTTCCCAGCCTGATAAAAGCCTTTTATCTTTACGAGAAGCCTGGTTTGTGGACCGGAAGATTTATTAACAACAACTGGGTATTCCTGCAAAAAACCTTTAATACTTACGGTCTGCTTGGTTTTGATGAGATTGTAGATGTGATGCGGGTCAGCAGGTTGGTTAGATTGAAATTGATTATATTGAAGCAGGCCCAGGAGGAAAAAAAGCAGTCCCAGGAGGGAGCGGGTTACGATCAAATTCGGTTTCTGCTTAATCTTACAAAAAATAAACAGTGAACTTGTCAGGAGCAGTGAACTAAACTGCACCATCCTGGTTGGTAAATCAAATATTTCAGCCCAACAAATTCCTGCAGTGTAAAAAACAACAATGATCCACAGCATTGGTGAAATGAGGAGTAACTGTTGTTGGGATATTTTCGTGTTTTGCACTTAAGAATTATCTGATTTTTTTTGATGTATTCTCCTGAAGTTGATTAGTAATACAAAAAAATGCAGATTTCAGCCTGTCAAAGTGCTCGCAGCCAACTGGGGTTTTTCTTTTAACATATTGATTTTATTGGGTTAAGATATGATGATTCCGGCAAAATATTTATGCATTATCTGCATCGCAAAAAAAAAGCAATTCGGCCGAATGGCCCAGAAGCAACATTCAAGTATTACTTGGATGCTTTAATTTCCGGGAAAAAACTCACTCAGAATAGATTCATATCTCGCTTTGATAGAGTTCCTGTAACCCCTTGATCTTTTTGGTCACCGGGGGAGAGAGTTTGAGTCCATAATTACGGCAATATTCGGCAATCATTCTATGGGTGTTGAATATTGGAATATTGAGGGAAATGTTGCGGATGCATTTATCAATGTATTTTTTTCTGAGCTGAGGGTCATTGAATTCTTTTATCACCTGGGGGAACATTTCATAAAATGAGGCCGAATCCTCTTCGTAAAGCAGCGCGGAAGGTTCTTCGCTCAATGTTTCAGTGTCTAATGGGGTATCAAGGCCGAATTTCCAGCCGGTCTCACCATCATGAAAACCTTCCATCCACCAGCCATCAAGGATACTGATGTTTGGTATGCCGTTCATGGCTGCCTTCATACCGCTTGTGCCGCTTGCTTCCAGGGGGCGCTTTGGGCTGTTCAGCCAGGCATGCACCCCGGCGACCATCATTTTGGCGATGGCCATATCGTAATTTGGAATGAATACAAGTTTTGCCAGACCCTTGCTGCGTTCATAAAGCTCTTCCTGTACATCAAGAATTATTTTGATGAGAGATTTGCCCGGTTCATCTGCTGGATGAGCTTTACCGGCAAAGAGAAAATTTACGGGATAGTCTAGTTCCCTTATGATTTTTGTTAATTCAACCAGGTCGTCAAAAATGAGATCAGCACGTTTATACGTCGAAAAGCGGCGGGCAAAACCTATAGTGAATGCACTTGGTTTCAGGGGAATATCCTCTTCATGCAGGAGGGAAAGGAAATTGGGCGGATCAATCCAGGTTTCTTCTGTTTGGTGCCGGTGCTCGATGAGCATCCCGTTTACATAGTTTATAAGTTTTTCACTATCATGCTTCCAAGCCTGTTCGAGGTAGGTGCGGAATTTTTTGTTTTTCTGGAGTTTTTTTGCATTTCTGAATACTGCCGGATTTTGCCGCCAATTCTGTAACTCTGGGAAACTGTCGAAAACTTCTGCTTTCGCAGCACTTATCCAGGTAAGGTGGTGGACACCGTTTGTAATTGCGGTGATTTTTTTTGCAAACTGCGGGAATTGTTTTTGGGTAACATCTCGATGCAGCCTGCTGACACTGTTAACTGCCCGATTCACCCGCATGGCAAATTCAGTAAAGTTATAAAGCGACGGGTTTTCCTTGTCAGGAGCCAGAAGTGCTAAAATTCGTCTGCAGACTGTGTGACTCAGGCCGGCATAAAGTGTTTTGCTGAAACGGTCATGCCCGGCTTTTACAGGAGTATGTATGGTATAAACGACTTTATGTGCTACAGAGTCTGCGGCCTCCAGGATATCCTTATCCCTTACAGTTGACTGATACTCTGGTCCGAGTTTTTGCAGAAGGTAATCAGCAATAAGGTTAAGTACTGATACAACACCGTGCTGTTCATTAAGGTGTAAGGTCTTTGCTGTGAGTCCAAGAATGTCCATAAGAGGTATGACACCAGCACCCAACATGCGCCGCTGAATGGCTTTCATCTTTTCAGAGCTGCTGTCATAAAGGTTATTTGAGGCGTTACGGATCCATTCCGGAGATTGTGGTAAACTGAAATCCAGGAGAAATTCAGGGACAAAAAAGTCAAGATTTTCATTTGCCTCAAGCTTCATCCATACCTGCGCATAAACCATAACTGTTTTATCGTGTTCGTCAAAAAAAGGAATTTCTATACAAAGCGGCTTATCAGGATAACTTGGGTTCTTCAAGAGATAGAGACTAGGAGTTTTTTCCGGGGACCAGTCCATAGACCAGCTGATTTGGCCTATCCGGGAATCAACGAGTTGTGAAAAGTACCCTTTTCGGTAGAGCAGGGATATTGCTGCAACCGGTATTTTGCAGGCGGCAAAACTTTTCAGAGTATCACCGGCTAAAATTCCCAGCCCGCCACCATAGTTAGGTATTTTTGAGGGTCCGTTTAGGATTTTTTTTATCAGTAAATCTGCTTCTGTGTTTTTGCTTTCAGTAATTTCGTTTTGCTGCAGATATTTTTTAACGGGATTAAAAACATCCAGATCAGCCCCAATTTCCATGGAAACATATACTGCAGAATTGCCGTCAGGAGCTGTGAGGTTAGACCAGACCTGCTCGAATACCTTTTGAGAAATACCGAAAAAGGTACCAAAAGAGGTTTCAGCTAGCATATTATTTACAAGGGTCTCCTGGTCGGAGAGAGTGTCATGATATTTACTTTCCATATTATTTTTAAATTAGGATTAAAAAATTTTGTTTGAAAGAATGCATGTCACTATATAATTACTAGGCTTATTATGAAAAGTATTTATTTGGGTCGAGAGAGATTTTTTTGATTTTTACAGAAATATAAAAAAATATTGAATCTGGCACGACTTTTCTATAAGGTTCTTCTTCTTTTATCTAAGTTAATTTTATAGTTATGTAATTAATTAAGTTGATCTTGATCGAAAAGTTTTTTGATGCTATCTGTTAGTTAGCAGAATGCGAATGGATTAATAACCTCTCAAAGGTTCTTATAGTAAAATTTAAAAAAATAGGCTATATGCTAAAAAAATGTGGTAATGAAGTGTTTTTTGTAAGTTAATTTTTTTTGATAATATATACAAGGGAGGAGTGAGATGAGAAAAACATTGTGGCTTATGCTGATTTTAGGAATTTCTGTAGGACTTGTCTTTAGTGTAAGCGGCTGCGGCAAGAAGAAGATGACAGCCGAAGAAGAAATGGGAGCTGCTGTTGAAGCTGAAGAAAGAGCTCCTCAACCGGGTGAGCCGGGTTATGAAAAAATTTATGAAGAGGGCATGGCCGCAAAGGAAGAATCACTGGAAGCCCAGGCTGCAATTGAAAAAGGGGAGCATGAGATTCTTGAAGGCAGGACTTCCGGGCCACTCCTACCTATTTACTTTGATTTCGATAAGTCAAATATTCGTCAAGATCAGCGGGCCAGAATAGAAAAAAATGCTGCTTATCTTAAACAGAACCTTGATACCAGGCTCCGTATTGAGGGTAATTGTGATGAAAGAGGTACAAGTGAATATAACATGGCCCTGGGAGAACGCAGGGCCCTTAGTGCCAAAAAGTACCTGGTAAATCTTGGAGTTCACGAAGACAGGATGCACACCATAAGTTATGGAGAAGAAAAGCCCTTGCTGCGTGGCCATGATGAGTACTCCTGGGCCCAGAATCGCAGAGATGACTTTGTGTTGGTTAAGTAATTAGACTGGCATAGCTCCTTATTCTGCATTAATATAAAACTGGAAACCGGGATGGGAACGAATGTCAGACTGTTCTCATCCCGGTTTGTCTATCTGAGAAACCGACTGTAAACTAATAACAATTAATTTGGTAATTAATGAAAGAGATAAAAATTTTTGACAAAGATATACTTTATCCTGCAATCTTTATTTGGGAGGTGTGAAACAAATGCGTTTGAAAAAAATTATGATTTTAGCTGTCATTGTATTGCTGCTTGGCACTACAGGTTATGCAAATACAGAAGCGGTTGCTGCGGAAACGAGCAAACAGATTGTCACGGTTAATATCCAGGATATACTTCTGGGTTCAGAAGCCGGTCAGGAAGTAAAAAAGGTACTGGAAGAGAAAGTTGGTGAATTTCAGAATAAGTTCCAGCAGGAACAGGAAGAAATTAACACTCTCCGGGCTGAAATAGAAAAAAAGGGTTCTGTCTGGAGTACTGAGGTGAGAGAAGAGAAGGAAAGGGATTACCAGAAAAGAGTAAGGGAAATGCAGATTAAGTCTGAAGATGCTCAATTTGAATTACAGCAGTTGGAAAAACAGGTCATGAGCCCGGTATTGAACGAACTGCAGAAAGTTATTGAAGAAGTGGGTGAGAAAAACGGTTATGCCATGATTTTAGATTCTCGTGACGGTCTGCTTTATGTGGATAAGTCTCTTGATATCAGTGAAATGGTAAAAAGAGAACTGGATGCACGCCAGAAAGCTGAGAAGGAATCAAAGTAAATAGGATGAAATAGTTTCTTACGGGTCCCCAAAAGCTGAATCTTTGGGGACCTTTTTAATTCCCCTGGTTTTATTGTTATTCTCCGTTCGTTAGTTTCCAGACATAAATATTTGCAGCAACATTCTCATCAAGGGCAAGTTCAGTATTTTCAAACTTAATACAGAATGCCGGGTTCTTCCGGTGTACGGTAACAACAACGCCTGGATGGAGTCCGAAAGAAATAAGTTGATGAAAACTGGAGTGGTTGTCTGGTTTAATATAGGTGATTTTGCCGCTTTCCCCGGGAGCCAGCTCCCTTAGACTGACAACACTGCTGTCAATAACCTTGCGTTTGCCGGAACAGCATCTTCCCCTCGGGATTCTTTTCCCGTCCGGACAAAATTCCGGATGGCCCAACAGAGTACAGATTGACTCTTCGACTTCAGGAAGCAGGCTGTGTTCAACTTTGCAGGCCATCTCTTCCATGTCTGATTGTTTGAGTTTCAGAATGCTCGAAACCAGAATTTCCGCCAGTCTGTGTCTGCGGATTATTATCTCAGCGATGGCTTTTCCTTTGTTGGCGAGACTGATCTTGTCCTGATCCCGAACTATCAGATTCTGCTGTTCGAGTTCATCAAGGTCAGCTTCAGTGAAGTCGACAGAGGATCTTTTTCTTACCGCCTCAATGTTATTATTCTGCCTGTCGCTGACAGACCATATGGATTCAAGGATCTCTTCCTGTTTTTCATTCAGCATGCGGTTTCTCCTGACCGATAAGTTGTCCGGTGTTTATCTAAATTATTAGTGAATAAATTAAGTAAAAGTCACTCCCAGGGCAAGGCAGATATGATTAATAAGGCTACCCATGAGGATTGCATATACAACCACCGTGCAAATTATCAATGCAGCAGTTTTCCTCCCCCGTTCCTTAAAGAGAACCAGAATGGCATTGATACATGGTGTTAAAAAAGTCATGATCAGGAGATTTACAATAAGCTGCAGGTTAGAGTAGCTCCC
>JAFDCT010000378.1 GCA_019312695.1 Deltaproteobacteria bacterium
AAACCATATTTTTTTTGAACCATTTACACATAAAAAAGGGCCGGGCTTTAACGTGCCCGGCCCTTTGAGGTTATGAGGCAAACCACGATTATTTTTCCTTTTCTTCAGTCTCCTCAGGTTCAGGAACCCTGCCCTCTCTCAGGTCCCTGCCCTCCAGATAGCGGATGATAGATTCGGCAGCCTCTTTACCCTGGTAGGCAGCCTTTGCAGCAGTCTGCGGTCCTAAAACAGCATCACCGCCGGCAAAAATCCAATCAACCGAAGTCTGCATGGTTATTTCATCCACTTCAAAGGTGTTCCAGCGGGATAGATCCAGCTTGATTTCTGATTCCGGCATATGTGCAACATCCTGACTGATGGCCGGGATTATAGCATCTGCCTCGATCATAAAGTTGGAGTCGGTAATTGGTACCGGCCGACAACGGCCCGATGCATCGCATTCACCCAGCTCCATGCGGATACATTCAATTTTTGTCAATCTGCCGTTTTCTCCATGTATTTTAACCGGTGCCGCCAAAAATTCGACCTTGACCCCTTCCTCTTCCAGGTGATGTATTTCAGCTTGGGAAGCCGGCATTTCTTTTTTGGTCCTCCGGTATAGAATAAAAACCTTGTCCGAGCCAGTGCGCAGTGCTGTCCGGGCCACGTCAATGGCAACGTTACCGCCGCCAACCACGACAACATTTGGCCCCAGGTTGAGAGATTCGCCAAGGTTGACTCTTCTGAGGTAATCAACACCGTGCATAACGCCTTCAAGGTCTTCGCCCTCAATACCCAGTTTACGGCTGGAGTGCGCTCCAATACCAACGAAAACAGCTTCGTAGCCTTCTTCTTTCAGTTGACTGATGGCCTTCTCCTTGCCGATGGTAATATTATTGACTATCTCTACCCCGCAGTTGACCAGGGCATCAAACTCAGCATTAATTATATCGCGGGGCAGGCGATAAGCAGGGATTCCTACTGTCAGCATGCCGCCAAAGGCCGGCAGGCTTTCGAAGATAGTGCAATGGTAGCCAGCATGGGCAAGCTCAAAGGCACAGGTCATACCGGCCGGCCCGGAACCGACGATAGCCACCTTTTTGCCCTTGGGCATGGCACAGGGCTTAAGCATATTTTTCTTGTTGGCCACCATCCAGTCAACCAGGAAGCGTTCCAGCATGCCAATGGCTACCGGATCACCCTTCTTGCCCCTGATGCAGGCCCCTTCACACTGAAACTCATGGGGGCAGACCCTGGAGCAGACTGCAGGTATGGAGTTGGTCTCCCTGTCCTTCCAATACCCCTCTTCAAATTTTTTCTCGCGCAGCAGGCGGATGAATCCCGGGATGTCATTATGGATTGGACATCCATTTCTGCAGGCCGGCTTTTTACACTGCAGACAGCGGTTTGCCTCTTTAATTGCTGTTTCATCGTCAAAGCCGAATACCACTTCATCAAAATTGGTGATCCGCTCTTCAGGTTTGAGTTCCGTTGGATGTTGCCGCGGTATAGCTAAACGTTCTTTAGGTTTCATCTGTTCCTCCTCTGGTGATTCCCCCCTCCATGGGTGCACCAATAACTGAAAAAAAGGCCGCCCCTAAGGACGGCCTTTATTTAAATCATCTGACTTGGCTATTGCAAGATTATTTTAGTTAGCGCTGACGCTCGGCAATTCTCAACCGGGTTAATGCTCTTTGCAGGGCGGCTTCAGCTCGTGTCCGATCAATTTTTTCCTGCTGTTCCCTGGCCTGCAGCAGTCGCTTTTCTGCCCTTTCCTTGGCACGAAGAGCACGGTCTACATCAATTTCACTGCCGCGCTCGGCAGATTCAACCAGGAAAGTAATCTTGTTATTGGAAACCTCGCAGAATCCGCCGCTGATCATGAGTTCTTCTTCGGTGCCATCTTTTTTATAGCTGAGTGTGCCCACTTTCAGGGTACTTAAAAATGGGGCATGGTTGGCCAGCACTCCAAATTCACCGGCATAACCGGGAGCGGTAACGATATCAACATCACTGCTGATTATCGCCCCTTTGGGTGTAACCACTTCAAGTTTAATTTTTTCAGCCATGTTCTTTCCTTACGTCCGTAATATCAATGTCATTAGGAACTTATGCTTCTGCCTTTGCCTTGGCAGCCTTCTCAACAGCATCTTCAATGGTGCCTACCATGTAGAAGGCGCTTTCCGGTAGCTCATCATGCTTGCCATCAAGTATTTCCTTGAAGCCGCGAACCGTATCCTCAACTTTTACATATTTTCCTGCCATACCAGTGAAAACCTCGGCAACAGTAAACGGCTGCGACAGAAAGCGCTGAATTTTACGGGCCCGGGTAACGGTGACCTGGTCTTCTTCAGAAAGCTCGTCCATGCCGAGGATGGCAATGATATCCTGTAACTCCTTATATTTCTGCAGAGTCATCTGGACACCTCGGGATACCAGGTAATGATCCTCACCAAGGACATTGGGATCAAGGATCCTGGATGTTGAGTCAAGAGGGTCCACCGCGGGATAGATGCCCAGCTCAACCAGCTGTCGGGAAAGAACAACGGTACCATCCAAGTGGGCAAATGTAGTTGCAGGTGCAGGGTCTGTCAGGTCGTCGGCAGGGACGTAAACACACTGAACCGCGGTAATGGAGCCTTTGGTTGTTGAGGTAATACGCTCCTGCAATTCGCCAAGGTCAGTACCCAGGGTAGGCTGGTAACCAACTGCAGAAGGAATACGGCCGAGCAGAGCGGAAACCTCTGAGCCCGCCTGGGTGAAGCGGAAAATATTATCAACAAAGAAAAGCACGTCCTGGCCTTCTTCATCCCGGAAATATTCTGCCGCGCTCAGGCCGGTAAGGCCGACACGGGCACGGGCTCCAGGAGGCTCAGTCATCTGCCCGTAAACCAGGGCAGCTTTCGGCAGAACGCCGGACTCTTTCATTTCGTGGTACAGGTCATTACCCTCACGGGTACGCTCGCCAACACCGCAAAACACGGAGATACCGCCATGATGCATGGCAATGTTGTTAACCATTTCCATCATAACAACGGTCTTGCCGCAGCCGGCACCGCCAAAAAGTCCCATTTTGCCGCCGCGAGGAAATGGTACGAGCAAATCAATAACCTTGATGCCTGTTTCGAGCACGTTCACCTCTGTATCCTGCTCGGTAAAGGCAGGGGCAGGTTTGTGGATCGGGCGCATCTTGTCAGATTCGATCGGTCCCAGACCATCAACCGGCCGGCCAACAACGTTCATGATCCGGCCCAGGGCATTCGGGCCACAGGGAATCCGGATAGGATTTCCTGTATCCTTGGCTGCCATTCCTCTTACCAAACCGTCGGTCTGGTCCATGGCAACACAGCGGACCACATTATCACCCAGATGCTGGGCAACCTCGATGACCAGGTTTCCTTCTACGTCATTGATAGCTGGGTTGCTGACCGCAAGAGCGTTCATGATGGCCGGAAGTTTGCCGGGTTCAAACTCGACATCCACAACCGGACCGATTACCTGTACAACTTTTCCAACTGCTTGTTCTGCGCTCATCTGAAATAAGCCTCCTCAGGGTGTATTATTTGCCGAGAGTCTCTCTTCTCGGTTTAATTCTTATCCTTTCAGGGCCTCTGCCCCACCAACAATATCCATAAGCTCGGCAGTAATGCCCGCTTGTCTCGCTTTATTATATAGTAGTGTAAGGTCATGAATCATGTCTTTGCAAGCCCGGGTGGCATTATCCATGGCAGTCATTCTGGCCGCATGTTCACTGGCACCTGTTTCCAGCATGGCATGATAGATCATGACATTCATATACAATGGCAGAAGCACATCCATGATTTCCGTTGGGCTTGGCTCATAAATATAATCACCTGCAGCAGCCCCGCTTTCTCCTGAATCTTCTTCCGATTCGCTTACATCAGGCTGCACGGGCAGAAGCATTTCCGTCTCTGGTCTCTGTGTCGCAACGTTGATGAATTTTCCATAAATTACCTGAACCCTGTCGGATTCACCGGCCAGGAAGTTGGCAGCAACATCTTGGGCAATAGACCTAGCATTGAACATCTGGAAATTTCCCATGATGTCGGTATAGGCCTTTCTGACCTTTCCTGTTTTTCTAAAATAGGAATTGCCTTTTTTGCCAACACAGACCAGGGAAACTTTTTTGCCTTCCGCTTCATATTGACGAATGAGCCTTTCCGTTGCCTTAAATATGTTTGCGTTAAAGCTGCCGCACAATCCACGGTCAGAAGTAACAATGACAATTTCGACCGTTTGGATGTCGCGTACCTCCATGAGCGGAAACTGACCGCTTTCCATGTTGGCCGAAAGGTTGGTCATGGCCTGGTTGAATTTTTCAGTATAGGGCCGGAAATCTTCCATTTTCTGTTGAGCCCCACGCAGCTTGGCGGCCGCAACCATATTCATGGCACTGGTAATCTGTGAAGTTTTCTTCACACCACCAATTTTTGTTTTTACATCTTTAAGACTTGCCATTGCTTTGCCTTATATCTGCTGTTTAATTGAGGCCTCTTGAACTTTTAAACGATTCATTGAATGAGTTCAGGGTGCTTTTCATCAATTCTTCAAGTTCGCTGTCAATCTCCTTCTTTTCCTTCAAGCCGTCAAAAACTGCCGGTGCGTTCTGTTCGATATAGGTATAAAGTTCCTTTTCATAGTCAGACAGCATATCGACCGGAATGGGATCAAGAAAGCCACGGGCGCCGGCGTACAGGATGGAGACCTGTTTTTCCATGGGCAGAGGCTGATACTGCGGCTGCTTGAGAATCTCAACGAGTCTTTCACCGCGATTCAACTGCTGCTGGGTGGCCTTGTCCAGGTCAGAACCGAACTGGGCAAATGCAGCCAACTCGCGATACTGGGCCAAGTCAAGGCGCAGAGAGCCGGCAACCTGCTTCATGGCCTTAACCTGGGCGGCACCACCAACTCGGGAAACGGAGAGGCCGACGTTAATGGCCGGGCGGACACCGGCAAAGAAAAGGTTCGGCTCAAGGTACACCTGGCCGTCTGTAATGGATATAACGTTTGTCGGGATATAGGCGGAAACGTCACCTGCCTGGGTTTCAATGATCGGCAGGGCGGTTAGTGAGCCAGCACCCAGTTCATCGTTTACCTTGGCAGCACGCTCCAGCAAACGTGAGTGGTTGAAAAAGATGTCGCCTGGATATGCCTCGCGTCCTGGCGGACGACGCAGCAGCAGGGAAAGCTGGCGGTAAGCAACAGCCTGTTTTGAAAGGTCGTCGTAAATGATCAGGGCATGCTCACCCTTGTCCCTGAAGTATTCCCCCATAGAGCATCCCGCGTAAGCCGCAATATACTGCAGCGGGGCAGGATCCGAAGCACATGCTGAAACAACAGTGGTATATTCCATGGCGCCGTGTTTGCGAAGGGCCTCAACCACGAGAGCAACAGTTGATTTTTTCTGGCCGATGGCAACGTAGATGCAATGCATGTCCGTTTCTTTCTGGGCAATAATGGCATCAATGCACAGTGCCGTCTTGCCTATCTGGCGGTCACCGATGATGAGCTCGCGCTGGCCGCGGCCAACAGGTGTCATGGCGTCAACTGCCTTGCTGCCGGTATAACATGGTTCATGCACTGATTTTCTGGCAATAACGCCGGGAGCAAGTACTTCGATCTTCCGGGTCTCCGTTGCATCAATCGGACCGAGGCCATCGATAGGCTGCCCCACACCGTCAACAACACGGCCCTCCATCGCCGGCCCAACCGGAACCTCGGCAATCCTGCCGGTACGCTTGACGACATCGCCTTCCTTGATGTGCTCAACATCACCCAGAACAGCGCAACCAACGTTATCCTCTTCCAGGTTCAGCGCCAAACCAAGAATACCGCCGGGGAACTCCAAGAGCTCCATGGCCATGCAATTTTCAACACCATGAACACGGGCAATACCATCACCTACAGAGATGACTGTTCCCGTTTCACTCAGATCAACCTTGCTTTCATATTCCTTGATCTGCCCCTTGATAATTTGACTGATTTCTTCGGCTTTGATCTGCATTTTGCCTATTCACTCCCCTTTATGGATTCA
>JAFDCT010000379.1 GCA_019312695.1 Deltaproteobacteria bacterium
AATATTTCAATACTCATAAATAAATATCATTTTGAGTGTCAGGAACTTATGAAAAATCCTCCAACAGAATTAATTGAAGTTTTGAAAAAAAGACTCGTTGAAGAAACAAATAAGCAATCTAAAAGTAAGGATCAACCATGAAAACAATACTATCGGATTTAGGCTTACATCATAGAACTGTCCATTAATTGACACCCTGAATGATTCTTAAAAGATGAACATGCACAACGGACATGTAAACCCAGTAAAAAATACATTGTAAGAGTTGATGGTGTTACAAGTGTTTAGGTGCTTTTATCATTTTGTGAAAGATTAACCTTTGAAATTACATCGCCATGTAATTTAGATGCGGCTGGTAAACAGTCATGATACAGATGCTGTCTGCGACATCAATACCGGGTTTATATGGCAAGGGTAGGGCAGCGTTTTTTGTTCAACCGGCCTGAATATGCCGCACAAAATGTCTCACTTCACCCTTAAGAAACTAACACGTGGTGTAACCGCAGCTAACGCACTGGCTGCAGCCGCCGCTGCGGCGCAAGGTAAGCTTCCCGCATGCCGGGCAGGATGAATATGATGACGGCTCTTCATAAGGGTCGGGATCTGCCTTGCCGTTAATCTCAGGCGCACAGCAATCCAACACCTTGGCAAGTGCCGCCGGTATGGAGAAAACCCTTCCGAGGGAACTGTTGGACCACACGGAGTCGGACGAGATATCCTCCAGGGTGCGGGCTATCTTGTTTACCAGCCTGTAATCATGCTGCAGGGCCACGGATATGACGCGGCCAAGGGACTCACACATGCCGTGAATTGTTGAACCGGATTTGGTGGTGTTGATAAAGACCTCTCGGACATGTTCATTTTCACCCTTATTAGCCGTAACATACAAAGAGGCAGGACCGCTGAACTTGAAGGTGGAGCCATAACGTTCTGGAAGATCAGAAAACGGTATGCCGGGTTTTTCAGCAGATTTTGCCGCTGAATCACTCAGTACTCCGGTCATGGAGGAATCGCGGAACATTGTAATGCCTTTCAGTTTGCTGTCGCGGGCAATGAACAGCATTTCTTTGATATCATTCACGGTTGTGGTGGCCGGCAGGTTAATGGTTTTGGAAACCGCTGTGTGATTAAAGGTCTGGCACGCTTCAAGGAGCCTTATCTGTTGGAGCGGTGGAATATTATGAGCTGTCTGGTTCTCAATCCACTCAAGTTTGTTTTCATCATAATCATAGAATTCAAGCGGGACCAAAGTGAATTCCTTCCAGGAACCGTCAGCATCCTTTACCCTGCGTGACTGTATCATGGAGAAGTAAGGTTCCACGCCTGTACAGGCAACCCGCATCAATTGTGAAATTGAGCCGGTCGGGGCCTGGGAGGTAGTTACTGAATTGAACAGACCGCCCTGTTTGATAACCGTATCAAAAATCCTCTTGATATGTTTCTGCCAGGTAACCTTTCTCGGGAGCTGACTGGCAAATTCCTTTGCCTCCTTGGCAATTCTTCGTGTATAGTCGCTGTTCCATTCACGGACCTCAAGCTTCCGACCGGTTTTCTTCTTATAATGTTCGGCATAATCAAGGCTGCCCTGCATGGAGCCGAGCATCAGCATGAGTTGCGTGGCCTTGGCAAATTTTGGTGCTTCATTCTCATCAGCGTAGGAAACATCATAGTGATTCATGGCATGCTGCAGACCGGTGAAACCGATACCGATGGGTCTGAATTTCAGGGTGTTTTCCTTGATCCGCTCAATAGGAGGGAAACCGCCCATATCAAGGATCTCATTGCCTGCTATTGCCGCCAGTCTGGCATTTTCATAGACGCTGTTCAGGTAATCGGCAAATTTTTCCATGAGACACTTCTGAAGATTTACTGTCAGGAGATTGCAGGCCGTATCCTTGGTGGAAAGATACTCACCACAGGGATTGGAAAAAACCGGGTTGTATTTTTGGGGCACCGGTGTGTTTTCCTGGCTTTTCTGGGTAAAAAGCAGACCGGGGTCGCCAGACTTCCAGATATATTCAGCTATCAACTGAATGAGTTCTTCGTTATCCCAGAATTTTTCACTGGTGACGTTGACTGAAACATTGCAGCCGGTGTAGATGCCCGGGTTGTCACCTTTAAAGGTGATCAGTTCCTTGATGTCCTTTATGTCCCAGTTTGCCTGAATCATCAGGGCTCCTCGCCTCTTGCCTCCCTGACTTATCCGGGCTGAGAGGTGTGAATAGCCCTTGGCAAAAGAAACAGGGCCGGATGCCGTGCCCTGGCCGTTATCAACAGGAGATCCCTTGGGACGTATATCAGAAACATCAATACCGCCACCGCCGGAATGCTGGAATATGGTTACCAGATCCCGCTCCATTTCAAATATGGCTTCGGTGGAGTCTTCAACATTGCCAAGGGGGTAGCAGGAATAATACCCTTTGCGGTGGGTATAGGGATTGCCGCCATTCATTAAAAAAGGTGTAGCGGTAATAAACTGCTGATTCAAGAAGGCTTTAGCAATGCCCGGGTAGGAGAATTCCTTGCTGGTCCGTTTTAAGACATCGGCAAGATTTTTTTCGAGTGGTTTCCCGGTTTTGGGATCCCTAACAGCATATCGTTCGCAGACCAGATAATCTTCAAATCTGTTCCACTCTCTGATAGCATCTTCACGGTTGATCGGCAGTTTCATTCTCCAGACTCCTTAAATTTGGCAACATTTGGTGTTTACGGTTGAAAGACAGTATTACTTGCACATAATATATATTTTAAAATATAAAATAATTACCTGAAACCAATAGAAAAGATGGCAAAAAAAATATTGCTCACAGGGGGCAAACGAGTTCTTGGATATATCAGGAAAAGAAAATATAGAATAAACCGGCTTGTGTGTCAAAGGAAAAGGCACCACAATATATTGTATGTTGGGTAAAAATTAAGAAATCCAGTCGGGATGGGTTATTGAGGTCTGAAATTTTTTTAAAAAAGCAGGAGACTCTTTGGCCTAATGTGATTGGTATAAATATAAAGGAAGATGAAAATCACTATCCTAATAGAGTTATAAAAAGCATCCCGATGAACATCAGCAGGGTGCCGAGTCCGCGATACTTGATATCAGCTTCACGCAGGATAAACCAGCTTAAAAGCACACTGAAGAGAATGCTGCTCCTTTTTACCGCCACCATATAAACCGCGGTTGAGCCAGCAATGGCCAGACCATGGAAACTGATGTGGATCATGAGTAAAGTGCCGAGCCATAATCCCCTGGGGGAATTATGAAGAATTTTTCGCCAGTTGTTTCTGCGTCCCAGTACCAGACCGGTCAGTATTGTCAGGTTGAAAATGAGAAAAAAGGAATAAGAAAAAAAGAGGGGCGATGAGTGAAGAATGGCTTTTTTTCCTATAACTGCTGCAAAAGCAAACAGAATAGCCACAATGAGCATGAACCATGACCCTCTTTCCTGTAAAAAGGACAAAAAGGGAGCTAATAAGTTTTTCTGGATCTTCTTGAAATGCAGAATATAACCGCCAACAATAATCAGGCCAATTCCCAGGCCGCCCCAGAGATTTATTGTCTCAGCCAGGATCAAAAAGCCGGTCAGAATCATGAAAGCCGGGGTAAAGGCCAGAAAGGGTATTGATAAAGAGAGGGGGGATATTTTTATGGCATAAAGGTAGAGGACGTACGCCAGAATATTTATCGGAATTGACAGAATGAACGTTAACCAGAAGGTTTGATCCAAGGGCGGAATTTCAACCAGGCGACAGCCTAGAAAGAAATAGGGCATGGCCCAGAAAAGTTCCAGAATGGCGATCTCCGGGGCGTCAAGATCTTTGTAGGTCTTAATCGAAACATCCCGGGCAGCGATGGAAACGGCTGCAGTGAGAGAAAGCCAAAGCCAGATCATGACCCGTTAAACTTGGTTTGCAAAAAGTTTCGTATTTCCTGTGGGGTTGCGGCAGGATTTTTGGACAGGAAACCTGCTAAGGTATTGGCTACAAAGGCGGCTGATATTGAGGTCCCGGCATACACGCCAGGATCGCCTTTGTAGCCGACAGGCAGGAGAGCAAATCCCGGGGCATACAGCGTGACAAAGTTGCCAAAGTTGGAGTTTTCCCAGGTTTTGCCATGGGGCTCCAGGGCACCTATGCCTATAACTGAAGGATAGGCTGCCGGATAAACTGGTCTGCCGGTAGGTTCATTACCGGCAGATGCGACAATTATAAGACCCATGTCATTGGCATATGACAATGTCCTTTCCATAAAATCGCTTTTGGTTTCACTGCCCCAGCTGAGGCTTAGGATCCTGGCATTATTCTCCAGGGCGAAATTGATGGCGTCCAGTATCATTAAGTCAGTTGTAAAGCCATTATCATCAAATGCCCTGATGGGGATGATGGGTATATATGAATCATTATCATCAACAAAACCATAAGGTTTAACAACACCTGTGGCGATCAATGCCATCTGGGTCCCATGGCCCAGTGTGTCACTGATTGGAGCAGTGGGAGCCATAACGTCCAGGGATGAAAGTACGAACTTTTCCAGGGAAGCATCAGCAGCCAGGCCGCTGTCGAGAATTGCAATGGGAGTATTGTTATCTGTAGGGCTGTAATACCCCGGAT
>JAFDCT010000380.1 GCA_019312695.1 Deltaproteobacteria bacterium
ATCTGCTTGCAACCAAAAAGAATCTGAAGGATAGGAACAGTCCGCCGATTTACCGGTACATTTTACAGATGCGGCCTCAGGGCGAAGATATTTCGGTTGAAGGCATTATTGATCTGGCAGCCAATAAAGGCAGTTTCTCCCTTGCTGCGCCATCTCTTGATTTGAACAGATTTATGGGTTTAGTCGGTTTGACGCCGCAAACCATTTCAGTAGGGCATGGTTCTTTTTTGAGCAGGGGCCGGATCAACCTCATGCCGTTTCAGCTTGTGGAAGCCCAGGTCACATGTGATCTGGAGCCGATACTTTTCCGGCGGATTCCACTCAAACTAGGATCACCTGCCGCTGCTGCAGACAAAAAACCAGCAATCTCCTATGATTTCAAAACCGAACATGATCAGTGGCTTATGGAGGCCAAGGTCGCCATCAGTGAGCCTTTGATAGCCTCTGTGAACTTGAATAACACCGTCACAAGAAAAAAGGACGGGGGCCACAGTTCTGGAAATTTTCAGATTAAGGTTTTAACACCGCCTGATTCCCCGGCCAGACCTCAAGCCTTGCAGTTCCTTAAAAAAATTCCGGAACTTGCGGGGATCTTTGCCATTGATTTTGACCAGAACGGGACATGGCAGGCGTCAGTCAAAACCAAGAGTCAGGAAACACAAGGAAATCAATCGGAAGCGCTGCAGGTCGAGTTTGATAACATCGTGCTGAATACCGCCTTACCAACTTTAATTCTGGAGGGCAGCGGAAACCTGCAGCAGGATAAACTGGACCTGTCTCTTGCCATCACAGTCAGCAGGGTTGAAATATTTGACACTGACAACAACATAACGATAAAAAATATTTCAGGAAGAATTCCATGGCAATGGCCGGTATCGGAGAAGGTGTCTTCCGGAGAAATAACTTTAGCAGGTATAAGCTTTGGAAATTATGACCTTGGCAGTTTCAGGGGAGGGGTACGTTTGCAGGGAATGACCTATCTTTTGGAAGGTTCCCATGCCAGCAGCCTGTTGCCGGGAATTACAACCAATGTCTCAGGCATGGCGGGGATAATCGGTTCCAGCCTGCAGGCAGAGTTTGCAGCACATATTGTCCCCACGCCATTGGCTTCACTTCCTCTTGGCAGATTCCATCCGTCTCTGAGTAAATCTTACTTCAGCGGTGTGCTCGGTTTGGAAAGTTCCATGCTATTTGCTCCATCAGGCTATGAAGGAAAATTGCTGGTCAGGGTACAGCAGGGCAGAATTGAAAATTCTGAAAAAAAATATACTTTAGAGGGTATTGATATTTCCGTTCTTTTACCATCATTGCCGGATCTACGATCATCTCCCGCTCAAAAGATCTTATTCAAGAAGGCAACTGCCGAAAACCTTGTTTTCGAGGATGGCAGAATAACTTGGCAACTGGAATCACCAGAATCAGTTTTTATCGAGGAGGGAGTGTTCCGTTGGGCTGGCGGCCGTGTTTTTACCAATGCTGTACGTTTATCTCCTGACATAAAGAATATGGTAATACCCATCTTCTGTGACCGGCTCAGGCTGGCAGACTTGCTGGAGCAATTTGGTGTAAGCAATGCACAGGGGGAGGGCACGGTAAACGGCAGAATACCGCTCACCGTCGGCAAGAACAAAATACACTTTGAGGATGGCTTTTTATATTCCAGTCCCGGCCAGGGAGGCAGTATCAGGGTAAAGGCCTTTGATCTGCTGGCAACCGGTATCCCCAAAAACACCCCGCAGTTTGTCCAGGTGGATTTTGCCGCAGAGGCGCTGAAAAATTTCAGCTACAACTGGGTAAAATTATTGTTTAACAGTGAAGGAGAAGAGCTTTATGTGCAGATGCAGATGGACGGCAAACCCATGCAATCACTGCCGTTTCGTTATGACAGCACGACCGGTTTACTGCAAAGAATTGAGAATGGTGGACAAGGTATTAAGCAACCCATACGTCTTGATGTGAATTTTCGTCTCCCATTGAACAGATTTTTAGGATATAGTGGAAGAATTCAGGACATAATGAACAAAATCAGATAGCATAAGCACGTTTCTGCTTTTTCAGAAAAAAACATACATGTTAATCAGGAATTTTTTTATGAACCTTTGCGAATTCAGGGAGAATTACATGAAAAAAATAATCTCTACTGTAGCAATTCTTTTGCTTTTAGCAGTCACCGGCTGCACCAAGCATGAGGTTGAAACCCGCAGTAAGGTCGAGGTGGCTCCGGTTGAAGTGAAGCCAATCCATATTACTATTGATGTCAATATCAGGGTTGATAGGGCTCTGGATGACTTCTTTTCTGATATTGACGAAACAGCCAAGGAAATAAAATAGTTACAACAGACATATGATCAGTGTTTTGCGATAAGGAGAGAAGATATGAAAAAATATTTCGTGGTATATGCAATTATTGCGGTTTTTGCTTTACTGACTTTCAACACCAAGGGAAACTGTTTTGCCGGGGCTGATGACATCAAGGCTCGGATGCAGGAAAGGCTGCCAACAGTAGTACAGCTGAAATCAGAAGGTATTGTCGGTGAAAATAATATGGGCTTTCTGGAGTTCGTGCCAGGTGCTGCCATAAAAATGCAGGATATTGTCGGAGATGAGAACAAAGACCGAAAGATGGTTTACGAGGCTATTGGCAGGCAGCAGAATACCACTGCAGAGCTTGTAGGAAAGCGGCGGGCGATCCAGATAGCTGAAAGGGCTGTGCCCGGTGAGTGGCTGCAGGATGGCTCAGGAAAATGGTATAAGAAATAACCAAACCTGTAAAATTACCATGCTATTGCAGCCGTAGGATTTTCCTGCGGCTGCTTTTTTGTCGGACAAATTGAAGCCATGATACAGAATCAACTCGATAAAGAGTTTTTGGAGTCCATCCGGAATAGAAAGGAACTCAAAAGTTCACTCTGGGAAATATCTGAAGAGTGTATTGAGTGTGGCCTATGTGTGAAACAATGTGCTTTTCTAGCAAAATACGGAACTCCGAAAAAAATAGCCGAAAACTGGTATCATGAAGATGCAGGTTTGTCGCAAGATCCATTTGAGTGCAGCCTCTGTAATCTGTGCACTGCTGTCTGTCCGGTAAAGATCGATCCCAGGCAGATGTTTCTGGCAATGCGGCGTTATACTGCCGCAAGCAGTAAAGCAGATTTTGCAAAACAGAAACCGCTGGTAAAGTTTGAACAGCGGGGAACCTCTAAAAGGTATTCATTTTACGGCCTGCCCACAGGCTGTGATTCGGTGTTTTTCCCCGGTTG
>JAFDCT010000381.1 GCA_019312695.1 Deltaproteobacteria bacterium
GTGAATGGTTCTTAAAATACCAAGATTGCCTGTGTATATATTCAACCCTGCCTCCGGTGGGGTTTTTTATTGCCTTGTGTGTGTAGATATAAGTGCAGATAAGATTATTCTTACCAAAGAATAAGGGACTCAACGAAATCGCTGAATCCCTCTATAGTGGAGCCACCGAGCGGAATCGAACCGCTGACCTGATGATTACGAATCAACTGCTCTACCATCTGAGCTACGGTGGCAGTTTCGTACAAATTTTGCACCAATTTCTACACAAAAAAATATTATATTTCCAGATATTTTTACTAAACAACGATAAATAGCAAATGAATATATGCCACATTAACCATGAAAGTGGTCATATCCCTGGTAGCTGATTTCCCGGCGTTCATTCTTGCTGCAGAGAAATACACCCTGTCCTTCGATTATACGGCCAATAGAGTAAATCTCCCTCCCTGTCAGTTCAGCAACATGTTGCCTCAGTTTTAGCTCATCCGAGGATTTTGCTGTAAAGAGCAGTTCGTAGTCCTCTCCTCCTTTTATTATCCATTCAATGGCATCCGTCATCAGTTCGGCTGCAGCCTGTTCGAGATTTTCAGATACAGGCAGGAGTCCCTGCTCAATTTCCGCTCCTACCCCGCCTGCCGTGCAAAGATGGGCCAGGTCGGTTGCCAGGCCGTCGGAAATATCCATCATTGCCTTTACAATTCCGCTTTCGGCCAGAACCTTTCCAAGGCTGATAAGCGGCACAGGATCAAGATGGGCTTTTACAAGCTGCTGCCATTTATCTGCAGGATCGCTCAAATTGCATAAACCCTTTTGACACAACGAAAGGCCGGCGGCGGCATTTCCCAGTGGGCCTGAAACCCAGACCATATCACCCGGTTGTGCTCCTGACCGGTAGCAGATATTTTTTTTGTCTGCCTCTCCAATAACGGTAACGGTTATCACGATGTCACGATGCCCTTTAACAGTGTCACCGCCAACAAGAAGGGTATCATGTTCCTTCAGCACCTTGGAAAATCCAGTCATAAAATCTTCAAACCACGATGGCACGCCTTCAGGAAAAGCTACACTTAAAAGACAGGCCAGGGGCTGGCCGCCCATGGCAGCGATATCACTTAAATTGACTGCTGCACTTTTCCTGCCCAGGAGATATGGGGTATGCCATTTGAGATTAAAATGCACTCCTTCCACCAGGGTATCAGTGGTCAGCAGTTGATGATTGGTTTCATCCTTAGTAATTACCGCACAGTCATCCCCAATACCTTTTACCAGGTAATCGCTCTTTATCCTGGAGGCAAAACGCTGGATCAGCTTTATACAATCACGCTCAGAGATCATGGTGCCTTATCATCACTGCATATATTTTCATATTGAATAGCAATTATTATTTTATTCGCCGCAGAGAGGATTTTTTTTTATTCTCCTGCCTGGTAATTTTTTTGGGGGGCTGTTTATCTTCAGAAGCAAAATTAACAGCTTTCATAAAGCGTTCTTCTCCATCCATGGTGAAAACTTCCAGACCTGTCATCTGCGGTATCCGTAAAGTCCAGGTAACCTTTCGCGGCGGCAGTGAAAGAAGGTGCATTGACACATGCCACCACTCATCATGCTTTGTTACATCCCGGATTATATCATTTACCAAGGCATAAACCAGCATCTGCGGTTTTTGGGCAGCCAGCAAAACGATATCCCCTGGTTCGGTGGTATCTTTAAAGGGCACCAGTTTTTTTAAATCTCTAATTAAGTTATCCATACTCAACTTTAACATATATTGTTTCGATCCAGTCGGCGGTATTGAATTGCTTCGGCAATATGTTTTGCCTGCAGCGGTTCAGTGCCATCAAGATCAGCAATTGTCCGGCCGATTTTCATGATACGATGATAGGAACGTGCCGAAAGCCCAAGGCGCTCGACAGCATTCTCAAGCAGTTTCTCAGAATCTTTATCGAGACAGCAGAACTTTTTCATATCTTTTGGCGTCATCTGGCCGTTGCAGTGAAAATTCCTGCGATTGGCAAATCTCTTTTTCTGGACTGCCCTTGCCTGCTCAACTCTTGCTTTTATCTCAGCCGATGAATCTCCGCTGCTTCCGCCTGACATCTCCTTATACGGCACTGAAGGCACCTCGAGGTGCATATCTATCCTGTCTAACAGCGGCCCTGAAAGCCTGTTTTCATACCGCTGGACCTGGGCCGGGGTACACCTGCAGTTATGTTTCATATCACCTAGATAACCGCATGGGCAAGGATTAAATGCTATGATAAGTATAAAGCGGGCAGGAAAACTGAGGGAACTTGTAGCCCTGGAAATAGTGACCATGCCATCCTCAAGGGGCTGTCGCAGGACCTCCAGAACATTCTTTTTGAATTCAGGCGATTCATCAAGAAAGAGAACTCCGTTGTGGGCCAGAGAGACTTCTCCTGGCTTTGGTATCTGACCGCCGCCGATCAGACCTGCATCTGATATGGTATGATGCGGAGCCCTGAACGGCCGGGCTGACAGGAGGGGCGTACCGTTTTTAAGCAGGCCCATTACGCTGTATATCTTTGTTGTTTCCAGGGCTTCATCAAAAGTCAGGTCAGGCAAAATAGTCGGTACCATTCTTATTAAATGAAGAAAATTTTCCTTCATCAATAAATTGCTGGAATATA
>JAFDCT010000382.1 GCA_019312695.1 Deltaproteobacteria bacterium
CATTCTCCTTTATTCATATAGTCTGCACAAAAAGAACCAGATAGAAACCTGCGTTCACGGTTTCGCAGGTATTGCAAACAAAATGAATTATTTAAACTTTAACAAAAGGAGAACACAATGTTTTGCTATCAATGTGAACAGGCGGCGAAGGGTGAAGGGTGCATTAAAATGGGAGTGTGCGGCAAGGAGCCGGATATTGCGGCCCTGCAGGATCTTCTGATCCATGTTCTGCAGGGCGTTTCCCAGGTTGCTATTGAAGGAAGGAAAAATGGCTTCAGCGATCCTGAAGTGAACCTTTTTGTCTGTGAGGGTACATTTTCAACCCTCACCAATGTCAATTTTGACGCAGACCGTTTTACCGCCCTGATCAATAAAGGTGTTGCGCTCAGGGAATCCCTGAAGGCAAAAGTGGAGCAGGCTGGCAAAAACATGCATTTGCCGGACGGTCCGGCCCAGTTTGAACCTGCCGCAACTCTTGAAGGTTTGGTCGAACAGGGCAAATCAGTTGAGTTGAACAAAGAAGGCAATGAAAATGAGGATATCATTTCTCTGAAGCACATTCTTCTTTTCGGACTCAAGGGCGTTGCCGCCTATGCTGATCACGCCAAGATCCTGGGACGTGAGGATGAAATGGTATATGCCTTTATCCAGGAAGGCCTGGCAGCAATGCTGCGCCAGGATATGACTGTGGATGAATGGGTCGGTATGGTCTTGAAGTGCGGTGAGGTAAACCTGCGGGCCATGGAACTGCTGGATGACGGCAATACTTCAACCTATGGCCATCCGGTGCCTACCCAGGTCCCCTTGGGAGCAAAAAAAGGCAAAGCCATCCTGGTTTCCGGTCATGATCTGAAAGATCTGGAAGAGATCCTAAAGCAGAGCGCAGGCAAGGGTATTAATGTTTACACCCATGGCGAGATGCTGCCCTGCCATGGATATCCGGAATTGAAGAAATATGAGCACTTTTACGGCCACTACGGTACTGCCTGGCAGAACCAGGCCAAGGAATTCGCAGCCTTCCCAGGCGCCATTGTCATGACAACAAACTGTATCCAGAAGCCCAGGGCTTCCTATGCAGATAATATATTTACCAGCGGTTTGGTGGGCTGGCCTGGTGTCAACCACATAGCTGACATGGATTTTACCCCGGCTATTAATAAGGCTCTTGAACTGCAGGGCTTTGCAGAGAATACTGACAAAGGCTCTGTCATGGTCGGTTTTGCCCGTAATACGGTCTTGTCGGTTGCTGATAAGATTATCGAAGCGGTAAAAAACAAAGATCTGCGCCACTTTTTCCTGGTGGCAGGTTGTGATGGTGCCAAACCCGGCCGGAATTACTACACCGAGTTTGTTGAAAAAGTTCCTGGTGACTGCGCTGTTCTGACTCTGGCCTGTGGCAAGTTCCGCTTCTTTGACAAGAACCTCGGCAATATCGGTGGGATACCAAGGCTGCTTGATATCGGGCAGTGCAATGACGCCTACTCGGCCATCCAGATTGCAGTAGCCCTGTCCAAGGCCTTCGATTGCGGGGTGAATGACCTGCCTCTGTCCATGGTCCTTTCCTGGTATGAACAGAAGGCGGTTGCCATTCTGCTGACTCTTTTCCACCTCGGCATCCGGGATATTCGCCTGGGACCGAGCCTGCCGGCCTTCATTACGCCGAATGTTTTGAATGTCCTCGTAAAGAATTTTGCCATCAAACCGATTGCAACACCGGCTGAAGATCTGGCAGCAATTCTGGGAGAACCGGTGGAAACTTTTGAAGATATCAAAACAGCAGCGTAATTAGCTAATTATAATGAAAATTACTTGAGATGCGGAATGCTGAATAAATGACTATATTTAAGAAGAAAGTTTAATATAGAACAAGAAAGCCTGCTGATCCGGGGTGAAAAGCTTCTCCCCGGATCAGAGCCCGAGTTTTTAAAAGAGGAGGATGCCATGCAGTGTCCGGGACAAGATAGTCGTTATTGGGATGGTGCGGCGGTTTTCGAGGCAAAGTGCCCTCAATGCGAACATGTCGTAGAGTTCTTTAAGGATGACTCAACCCGCAAGTGCAGTAACTGCGGGTACAAGATGATCAATCCCCAGATGGACTTAGGCTGCGCCTCCTATTGCCCTTATGCTGAGCAGTGTCTGGGCTCTATGCCCCCTGAGCTTCTTGCCAAGAAAAAGGAATTACTGGTAGAGCGTGTTCCCATTGAAATGAAACGGTATTTTGAGTCGGATTTTAAAAGGATAGGGCATGCTACAAAAGTTGCCCGTTATGCTGAGAGAATCTGCAAAGATGAAGAAGCTCATCCGGTTGTCACGACCTTGAGTGCCTACCTGCATGATATCGGTATAAAGGAGTCTGAAATTAAATACAACAGTTCTGCCCCCCAATATCAGCATGTTGAAGGCCCTCCGGTTGCCAGGGAAATTTTAACCAGGCTTGGGGCAGAGGAGGGTATTATTGAAGAGGTGTGCGATATTATCGGTCATCATCATACACCGCGTGCTGACGAGACAATTAACTTTAAGGTCGTTTATGATGCAGACCTGATCGCTAATCTTGAAGAAAAACAAAAAGAAACAGCAACACCTCCTGAACATCTGGCCAAGATAATTGAGAAGTCTTTCTTAACGAAAAGCGGGCAGGATCTGGCACGCAAGGTTTTGGTGGGAAAAGACAAGTGACAAAGGTACAAATGTATAGAGGCACATAGGCACAGAGTTTAAAAAAATGATACCGGTGGCAGCATCCGGTAGGTATAATTTTTTCCTCGAACCTCGAACCTCGAACCTCGAACCTCGAACCCTGAACCTTGAACCTTGAACCCATAATTTGATAACTGTGAAGAATA
>JAFDCT010000383.1 GCA_019312695.1 Deltaproteobacteria bacterium
GGAGAAGACCAGGAAAGATACCAGATCACTTGTCCTGGGGCACCTGCAGAGAGGCGGCACCCCGACCACTTTTGACCGGCTGCTCGCCCTGCGTTTTGGTGCTGCAGCGGTGCGCCTGGTAGAATCTGAGACCTTTTATCACATGGTGGCCCTTGCAACACCTGTCATGAAAGCAGTACCTTTGGCAGAGGCTATAAAGTCAAGGAAAAGGGTCAACATGGATAATGATAAAGTTTTGACTGCCAGGGAGATAGGGATTTGCTTCGGTGACTGATTTTTCAGGATGGGAATGGTCCTTTTACGCAATCTCTGTGTCATTCTGCGAAATTGTTTGTGCGTCGTACCACTAGTACGACTCCGCACAATTTCTTGAATTCCTTGATCTTGCATAAAAAACCTCATTCTCATCCTAAAAAATATTGTTTTTTTTCTATAAAAGTCAGTCCCAGCCAAAGGTTTAACTTTACTATTAAGCTAGTTATCTCTTAAACTGCTCTGCTGAGTGATGTGGCAGTTTGAAACTGCAAGAAAATTATGATTATTCTGTGAATAAATTATTAGAAATCTACGACATCCTGCTTGAGCAATTCGGGCCGCAGGGATGGTAGCCGGGTGATACGCCTTTGGAGATCATGGTTGGCGCGGTGCTCACCCAGAATACCAACTGGTCCAACGTCAGCAAGGCTATTGATAATCTGAAGAATGATAATCTTCTGATTTTTGAGAAGCTGAATGCACTGCCTGTTGAAGCACTGGCACAGAAGATTAAGCCGGCCGGTTACTTTAATATCAAAGCAGCACGGTTAAAAAATCTTTTGAACTTTATTGTCAAGGAGCATAATGGCTCACTGGAAGAAATGTTTGCCTCGGATGTGCATACTCTCCGGGAGGAAGTCCTAACAGTTAAAGGGGTCGGTCCCGAAACCGCGGACTCCATCTTGCTCTATGCCGGCAACAAGCCTGTTTTTGTTGTTGATGCATATACCCACCGTATTTTTACCAGACATGAAATGGTTGCAGCAGAAGACGGCTACTATGAGATCCAGGAGTATTTTTTGCTGTCACTGCCAGAAGATATAAAACTATTTAATGAATATCATGCCCTCATCGTCAGGCTTGGTAAGGAATTCTGCAAAAAGAGCAAACCCTTATGCCGGCAGTGCCCATTAGGAAAACTCGATGGGTTTACCCATCCACCGGACGCCTTGAGTTATTAGGATGGTTTTTTTCTTCTGGAATCGACTGCAACACATAATGAATGTTTGCAAGCAGAAGCCCTGGAGCAGGCTAAGTTACCTGTTTTCCGGCAGGACCCCTTTGGTGGTATGGCAGGCAAAACATCCACCATTTGCAACGGCACTGCTGATATCTGCATAGCCTCCTGCAGTCCTGGCATCATAGTCAAAGCGGAGCTTGTGGTCATAGGGGGGTGCTGTGGGCTTTATGACAGGACAGGCAAATGACCATGTCAATACCCGGAACTACTGTTCAATCACGAATTCATATCCCAGGTTTGATTTATCAAAATGGGCGAGAATACTTTTCAGGCCGTGCAAATTTTCAACCGCAAAATTTATTTCCCAGGCAGGTTTTTTCTCGTCAATACGGGAAAGAACAAGGATGTCGGCTATTTTCATCTTATCGGGGGCAACTGCCAGCATCATAAATATTCTGTTTCTTGTAGCTTCAGGAACATAGAGATGCTGAGGCTTAGTGATCCTGGTTGCCTTTAACACCCAGCTCACCAACACCACATCTTCCCGTCTCACCTTCAGGGACCGAAATCGTTCGCATGTTTTCTGGTGTACTGATATGCCCCGTTCATTCAGGATGCCGATCAGGTCTTTTTCGGTCGGGTTCGGTTTGCAGCAGGCCGAAAATTTAATAACTGCCGGGTCCAGGGTATCCAGAGAAATTTTATTGGGACCTCGGCCAACCGGTTTCTTTATATTAAGCTCTTCTGAAAGGACATCCATGATTTTCCTGCGTAATTCCCTGTAGGAGACTTCGGCAACACCAACATTTAAAAACAGCTGCTCCAGGGATTCCATGGATAACAGTTCTAGAATTTCATCTTTGAAATGTAAGAGATCATCCATGGAAAGTCCGTAGCGCTGGCATTCCTGTTCAAGCAGCACCCCGCCAATTTGGACTGCCAGTGCCTGGCGCCGCAACCGGAAGCCTTTAGCAAGACCGGAACGGGCCCTGGGTGTTTTGCAGAGTTCCTGCAGTCTTGGTTCAAAAAGTACAGGTTTTTCCTGCAGGACAATCTTCACCTGATCGCCGTCCTTTAAGAGATGATCGGGCTCAACCCGCTCCCTTTGTATTATTGCCGCGATGCAGCGGTTGCCTACTTCGGTATGGACCTGGAAGGCAAAATCAAGCACAATCGATTGCAGGGGCAGGCATATCCTATCGCCCTTGGGAGTGAAGGTATAGATTTCCTTCTTGCCGCTGGCGGCTATCATTTCGCGAGGCGAAAGTCCTTCTTCGGTGCCCAACAGGTCAAACATCTCACGCAGGGTCTTTTCGAACTGGCCGGCCGGCTTATGTTCAGACCAGGCCTTGATAATGCCCTTCTGGGCAGTGCGCGCCATTTCCGGTGTGCGTATTTTGAACAGGTAATTCCGCCCTTTTATATTGGCCCTGGCATGCAGACCCTGATAGCCGGTAGGCTTCGGGTTGGCAATAAAATCGCGGATTGTTCTGGGGATCGGTGGGAATTTCTGGTTGATCAGTCCGAGTACCCTGTAGCATGATTCAATGTCATCTACCTGGATAATGAATTCCATGGGATGATCTATGGCTTTGACCAGTACTTTGTTTACGGGGTCGAAATATCCCCAAAGTCCCTTGGCCCGCTGAGTAATTTCGGCATTTATCCAGCTGGTCTTCAGGTCCTCAAGCAGGGTTGAGGCTATCTCTTTCACTTCAGGAGCGTTTTCCAGTGTGCGTATATGGGCCAGTACCTTGTTGCTCTGTTTGGGAAACTTGTTCTTGAGGGCGAGGTCATACAGTTCCCTTTTCATTTCAAAAAGTCCCATTACCCTTGCCATGGGGGCATAGATATCAAGGGTTTCATCAGAGATTTTCTGGCGCCGGTCGCGCCGCATGGCTTCAAGTGTTCGCAGGTTGTGGAGCCTGTCTGCCATCTTGACAAGCATCACTTCCAGCCGGGTAGCGGCCCCGGAAAATATTTTTCGATGAACCATTTTATAAAATGTCTGCTTGTCACCGAGAAAATGGGCGATCTTGGTGCAGCCGTCAACAATAGCCTCGACATTCTTGCCGAAACGTTCACCGATAACCTCGAGGGTCACTTCCTTGACATCTTCAACTGTATCGTGCAGGAGGGCGGCGGCCAGAATTTCAGGATCCCTGATATCCATCTCTTCCACCAATATTCTTGCCACATTACAAGGATGCAGAATATAGGCGTCGCCGCTTTTACGCCATTGGCCGGCATGAGCCTGTTCGGCAAAATCAAGTGCTTCAAAAAACACCCTGGCCCTGCCACCTTGCCCTCCCAGGTACTTGGCCATCAATTTTTTATAGCCGGCAATATCAAATTCTTTTTTGGCCATGCACGCTGTGAGTGTATTCTGCTCTTTAGTGTGATATAGAGTATGATTGATTTGTCAGAGATTTAATTAGATAACACTGCGCTATAAACCGGACAAGCATTTTTTCGGGAAAAGGTATTTTTAACAGGTGTACAAGGAAAATTTTCCTGCCGAAACATAACGGCCCGAAGAGCACATAAAATATAAAACCAACAGTGCGTTAAAACTTTTATATATTGCAATTATGAGAAGAAGACAGAAAGGATTTCGTAAGAGTAAGTTTAAAATAAACAATTCTGCCAGGAAGAGATACCCTCAGCCAGCCGGGGCGAGAAAAAAGAGGGGAATCAGCCATACGGCTTTCCTTGAGCAGGAAGTTCTCGCCCATCTTTATCAGCATAAAGAGCCGCAAAATATTACCGAGATTATGGATGGTCTTTCTCTCATTCGCCCTGAAAGAAAGATGCTTTCCAATCTCCTGGCAGATATGTGCCGGCAGCATATGATCTCCTGTCCTCAAAGCAGAAAGGCCGGCAAACTTTACTCTCTCGCCCAAAAGGATGATCTTGTTGAAGGGGTTGTCGAGGTCAATCCCAAAGGATTCGGCTTTGCCATTATTGCTGCCGGACCGGAAGCGCCAACGCAACAGAAAGACAGATCATTGCGCCAGGACCCGTTCATTGCCCCTGACAATCTTGGCAGCGCCCACCAGGGCGACAGGGCCCTTTTCAGGCTTATACCCAAACGGCGGGGCAGGACTGAGGCCATAGTCATCAAGGTTCTCCACCGGGCTGCAACCATACTGGTTGGAGGCTATGAAGCGGGAAGACAGACAAGCCTCGTGATACCGGAAGACGAGCGTTTTCTCTTCAATGTTCTGGTACGGAGGAAAGATTCATGCGGCGCCAGAAACGGAGATGCCGTGGTCGTGGAAATAAAGGATTTTAAAGGTGGACACCGCAATCCAGAAGGCCGCATTATCGAAGTCCTGGGTGATCCGGAGGATATTGGCGTTCAAGCTGAAATAGTTATCCGCAAGCATAAATTGCCCCATAAGTTTTCGGAGAGGGCCCTGCAGGAAGCGGACAGTTATCCTGATTCAATACCTGATGATAAGGCAAGGCTTGATCTTCGTGCTGTTCCCCATATGACAATTGACGGGGAGACAGCCCGGGATTTTGACGATGCCGTTGCGGTCGAAAAAATTGCCGGAGGCTGGCGGCTTTATGTTTCCATCGCTGATGTCAGCTATTATGTTAAGCCTGGATCAGCCCTGGACCGTGAGGCATACGAGCGCGGCACCAGTGTCTATTTCCCAAACAGGGTTGTACCCATGCTGCCTGAACGCCTTTCCAATAATCTCTGCAGCCTGGTTCCCAGAGTAGCGCGCCCGGCGTTTACCGCAATAATTGAATTTGACCGGCAAGGAAAAAGGCTGACAAAGAAATTCGCCAAGTCCATAATTGTCAGCAGACACCGGCTGACCTATACCATAGTCAAACAGATCCTGGTTGACCGGAATAAGCTGCTGGCCGCCAAATACGACGATATTTTCACCCAGCTCCAGGAGATGGCCCAACTGGCTGCAGTATTAGAAAAAAAACGTTTTGAGCGCGGCAGTATCGGTTTTTCCATTCCTGAGGCCGAGGTACTCATGAATGATGAAAATCAGATTACAGACGTGATCAGGGCAGAACGGAACATGGCCCACAAACTCATCGAAGAATTCATGCTCGCCGCCAATGAAGCTGTTGCCGCACAACTTTCTGACAGTAACATCTCGACCCTCTACAGGATCCATGAGTCGCCGGATGATATGAAGGTCCGGGAGTTTACTAAATTTGCCCGGACGCTGGGGTTGCACCTCTCTGCCAATGGCGGCTCCCCTAAATGGTTCGGCAAGGTGCTCGCCAAGGTTGACGGCACACCGAAGGAATATATCGTAAACAACATCCTGCTGCGCACCATGCAGCGCGCCCGCTATTCGCCGGAAAACGTAGGGCATTTCGGTTTGGCAGCAACGTACTACACCCATTTCACCTCACCCATCAGGCGTTATCCCGACCTGCTCGTCCACAGAAATCTTATGGGTATGTTGATGAAAAAGAAGGGATCGGGGGTTTTCCCTGCCCAGGATTTAAAGCGGGCAGGGGATTTTCTGTCCGACCGGGAAAGAACGGCAGTGAACGCCGAACGGGAGATGACCGAGCGTTTGCAGGTTCGTTTCATGGAGGAAAAGATTGGTGAATCCTTTGACGGCATTGTTTCAGGAGTAACTGGTTTTGGCCTTTTTATTGAACTTCTGGACCATTTTGTCAGCGGTGCCATCGAAATAACAAAACTCAAGGGGGATTATTACCATTTTGATGAAAAAAATTATCGTCTGGTGGGAACACATACAAACAAGGTATACCAGGTCGGTGACCTGGTCCGTATAAAAGTGGCAAGCGTTGATATCCGGCAAAGACGGATTAACTTTGTAACTGAATAAATGACACCGGGCAACCTCAACAATTAACCATGCCGCAGGCAAAAGAACATCTCCTGAACAACATCGCCATCGTCCTCATGCAGCCCAAGTATCCAGAAAACATTGGGGCTGCTGCGCGTTGTGCAATGAACATGGGTATATCACACCTTATCGTTGTCTGTGATGAGTCACCGGACCAGCAAAAGATGCTGAAAATGGCAACTCACAAGGCTGCCCATCTTATTGAAAAAATGAAGCAGGTTGGGAACCTTAGGGACGCCTTGGAACCTTTTTCCTACGTTGTAGGAACAACTGCCAGGCAGGGTAGAAAAAGGCGTATTGAAAACAGTCCGCGCCTGATGTTGGACACCATTTTGCCCCTGCTGAAAAACAACAAGGTTGCCCTGCTTTTCGGCCCGGAAAACAGAGGACTTACCAACGATGACCTCAAATACTGCCAGACAACGGTGACCATCCCGACGGCGGACTTTTCATCCCTCAACCTGGCTCAGGCTGTGGCCATCTTATGTTATGAGCTTTACTGGGGGATTATGTATTCCGGCAAAAAACTGCACTCTTCCCCAAAGATGGCAACTTCCCATGAATTGGAAGGCATGTACGAGCATGTGGAAAAACTGCTCAGCCGTATCGGTTTTTTACGGACAGATGACAGCAGCTACTGGATTCGCAATATCAGAAATTTTCTGGGAAGGGTAGGATTACGCGCTAAAGAAGCTCGTATCATTCGGGGATTTTGCCGGCAGTTCCTCTGGTACGAAGATCAATTGCGAAAACATGGAGTTCAACCAGCCGGGAGTGACAATTTTGATTTTTCGCTTGATGCTGAACAGAATGGCGAAGAGAAAAAGAACTCTGATTAAAACATCCTCGGCCGCCGCCTCTATTATAAAAGATCCAGGTAGGTATATTCCTTTAACCCTTTCTCATATTCACTTAACAGGCGCATGGCCTCATTCGGCCGCAAGCGATCATCCTTAATTGCCTTGTCAAACTGGCGCTTCATGAGACGGGCCAGTTCATTTCCTGAATACTGCACCAGACCGAGGACTTTTTCCATAGTCGTTCCCTCAATGGTCTCTTCAATGTAATAGCCTGACTCCTCGTCTTCATCAAGAAAGACATGGACCTCATTAACCCGGCCGAACAGGTTATGCAGGTCACCCATGATGTCCTGATAGGCTGCAGTGAGAAAGATGCCAAGATAATACGGCGTATTGTTGAGAGGGTGCAGGTTGAGGGTACCAACACCATCTTCATAATGGCTGATGAATTTTGAAACCTTGCCGTCAGAATCACAGGTAATGTCGACCAGGGTCCCTTTTTCCGAGGGTTCTTCTTTAAGCCGGTGAAGCGGCATGATCGGGAAAAGCTGGCCAAAGCCCCAGTGATCAAGCAGCGACTGGAATACACTGAAGTTGCATAAATACTGGCCGCTTAAGGTGTACTCCATATCAATTATTTCTTCAGGAATATAGTCCGCCCCCTTGTAATGCTTAAAAACCTCGGCACTGATAAGCCAGAAAAACTTTTCAACTTCCGCTTTTATTTCCAGGCCGATAAGGCCGAGCTCGAAGTGGGTCTGTGCTTCCTCACGGAGCTGCAGGGCATCATGGTAAGCCTCTAACGGATTGTCAGGATTAATATTGCTGTAGGTAAACCAGGATTCTTCAAGCAGCCTGTGTTTTGCCTTCGGTTTGGTCGGGGTTTTTATGTCAGGTACCTTTTTGATATGTCCAAAGGCCTCAACCACAAGTACAGAGTGATGCGAAACAACCGCCCGTCCGCTTTCATTGATTATTACAGGATGATCAACTTTTTCCAGGTCGCAGACATCCATGATATTGTAGATAATATCCCGGGCGTATTCATTCAGGGAATAGTTGGCAGAGGAATGAAATGTTGAGCGGCTGCCGTCATAGTCAATCCCAAGGCCGCCTCCCACATCAAGATACTCAAGATCATGCCCTAGCTTTTGTAACTTGGCATAATACATGGCAGCTTCCCGGGTAGCCTTTTTGATGGTCAAAATGTCCGGAACCTGGGAGCCGATATGGAAATGGACAAGCTTGAGGCAGTCAGACATGTTCGCCTCCCTCAACAACTCGGAAGCTTCGAGTATTTCAGGTGCAGAAAGACCGAATTTTGCTTCATCCCCGGTACTTTTAAACCATCGTCCCTGCCCCCGGCTGGAAAGCCGGATGCGAACTCCTAATCTTGGATTGACCTTGTATTTTAGGGCATATTTAATGACATTTTTAACCTCTTCAACCTTCTCAATAACAAGAATGACCTTTTTGCCAAGTTTCATGCCGATGAGTGCGGTTTTTATAAAACGGTGATCCTTGTAACCATTACAGATGATCAGGCTCTCCGGATCTTCGTGAAAAGCAAGGGCTGCGAAAAGTTCTGGTTTTGATCCTACTTCAAGTCCATAATGAAATTGAGCGCCTGCGTCAATGATTTCCTCAACAACTTCACGCAGCTGATTAACCTTGATGGGATAGACACCCCGGTAGATGGATTTATAATTGAATTCAGCAATTGCATCGTTAAATGCGCTGTTGATCCTTTCGACCCGGTCGCGCAGCAAATCCTGAAAACGGATCAGCATTGGGAAATGCAACCCCTGCTCCAATGCCTCATCCACCACGTCCAGGATTTTTATGCTGGCTCCTTTTTCTTTCAGGGGGGCAACCATAACATTGCCATTGGGACTGACATCAAAGTAGCGCA